>JAGBTH010000050.1 GCA_017631385.1 Kiritimatiellia bacterium | reverse complement strand
GTAGAGAATGGATAGAAGATACTCGAAAATAACGAAAAGACTAGGAAGAGCCACTTCTTCAATAACACTGACTAAGAAGGAGACGACGGAATTAATTTATGTTACGGCTTTAAGAAGAGGTATTGTTAAGTCTTTAAAAGAGTTTAATGAAAAGTATGTTGGTAAAAATATAGAATTTATTATTGAACTTACAAATTCAAAATGTGAGACGGAATTTGGTATAATGCTTTATAAAGCTTCTGCAAAATAGAATAGCTAAGGGAGGTGATAAGTGATAGAAAATTGCGGTTAGTATGGTGTTTTGGGTGTGTTTTCCAAGGTAGGATTTTGACGCGGGATTATTTGATCGCGGAGTACAGAAACCGGCTCGCTTGGAGCTCGCCTGACACAGAAGGGTTGCGAAAGTTGCCTTAGGATAAAACAACCATTTGAATTCCGTTGTATAGGTGGGGATTTAATTGAACCGTGTAGAATGGGAGAAACGTGTAGTATTGGGCTATCGAGACGGCTAGGAATGGCTATAATTTAGTTAATTTGTGGGAATGATATATATATGCCTTCGGCATGGAGTCTGGGGTTATATATATATCAGAGATAAAAGCGGGTGTCTGTATATGGTGAAAGTTCTTGGTGTTGCAGGTGAAAGAATTGTCAGGTGCAGGTGAAAGGCTTCAAAGTGCCGTCATTTTTGACAAAAGTGTCGGCAGTTTGAGTACTTTCATACGCAGTAAAACTTTCTATCATCTGTTCGACTTCGACTCTCGACTTCGACTAATCTTCTCCCTTGTACCTTGTACCTTCTCCCTTCAACTTTCAATAGCATTTTTGTCTAAAAATTTGGTATAATAATTTCAATGAAGAAGATAATTATTGATAAAGGGGTCGTTTTTGGCGACGGTAAACTTACGTTCATCGCGGGTCCGTGCGTGATTGAGTCGCGCGCGATGGCGCTTGATTTAGCTAAGCGTCTTACTGCGCTCGCGGCGAAGCTTAAGGTTAATTACGTCTTTAAGGCGAGCTTTGATAAAGCTAATCGTACGAGTGTTGATTCGTATCGCGGTCCTGGTATTGATGAAGGTCTTGATATTTTAGCTGAGATTCGTCAGAAGTTTGACGTTCCTGTTATTACTGACGTTCATGAGCCGTGGCAATGCGCGAGGGCGGCTGAGGTTTGTGATATTATTCAGATTCCTGCCTTTTTAGCGCGTCAGACCGATCTTGTAGTCGCCGCGGGTGAGACGGGCGCTGCTGTTAATGTTAAGAAGGGCCAGTTTATGGCGCCTGAGGATATGGCTCAGGTAATCCGTAAGATTGAGTCGACTGGCAATAAGAAGATTCTTCTTTGTGAGCGTGGATCGTCGTTCGGCTACCGTAATTTAGTAGCTGATATGCGCTCTTTACTTATTATGCGCGAGCTCGGTTATCCAGTTGTGATGGATGCTACGCATTCTGTTCAGCGTCCTGGTGGCTTAGGGACCGGCTCTGGCGGTGATGGTAAGTACGCGCCCGCGCTCGCGCGCGCGGCTGTAGCGACGGGGGTTGATGGCGTATTTATGGAGACGCACATTAATCCTAAGGTAGCTAAGAGTGACGCGGCGAATGCTATTAAGTTTTCTGAAGTTGAAAAGCTCTGGAAAAAACTTATTCAGATTAATGAGGTAGTGCGTTCTTGAGTAAATTCATTTTAGCTTTGTTTACCGCCTTTGCGGTATTGAATCTCTTCGCAGAAGATGAGTTTTCGTATGACTTGGCTTCTGCGACTGAGAGGTTTACAAAAGACGAAGCTCGACTTAAGGCAGAATACGAAAAGTGCATCGCTAAACTTCATAAGCCTTCAGAGGGAATAGTAGTTCCTGTAGAGAATCATCCTAATGGTTCTTTAAAGGTTGATCTTTATGCTGGTAAGGCTCAGTTCTTCGATAAAGACTCTGTAGTTTGGTGTGGTGATGTAATTGTTCGCGAATATGATATTAAAGGTTCCATTAAAATGGAGCTTGAAGCCGATGCTTGTGTAGTAGATCGTAAGACTAAAAGCGGCTGGATAAAAAATTATGCGACTGGTCGATACGGTAAAACTAAAATAAGTGGTTGCGGAATTTACTTTTCTTTTCCTGAAGAATTCGTTAAAATATCTTCAAAGGTTGAGATAGAGTCATCTGAAATAAAATTTGAAGGAGTTCAGTTATAATGCTTTTAGCTTCATTATTATTAGCTACGGTGATACCCGCTTCGAATGTTGCGCTTGATTCGACAGCGAGGGAGAAGCCTGTTGTCGTTGTTGCTGGTAAGGGCGCGGAAAAAGACTCTAAGGCTAAGCTCGCGCCGCGTAATGTAAAAGTTACGAGTGATAGATCGACATATTTGCGTAAAGAGGGCGTCTTAGTTTTCGACGGTAATGTTTTTGTAGATGATGTAGAGTTTAAAATGCACGCTAACGAGGTTACGCTTTTTTTAGATGGAACTAATGACTTAAAGCGTATCGTCGCTATTGGTAATGTTTCTGTTACTAATGAATTGCGCTCAGGGTCGTGCGCTAAGGCTACTTATAATAAGGCGTTAAGCCGCGTAATACTTTATGGAGATGAATCTAAGGGTATTCTCGCGAAACTTAACGATAATGGTAAGCGCAAGAGCCAAGTTGAAGGTCGTAAGATAACATTTTGGATTGATACCGAACAGGTAGAGGTAGACGGATCGACTATTACTGTTGATGTTGGTAATGGTGATGTAAAAGATAGCGCGAAGCGCTTTCTAGGTAAGTAGGAGTGATGATTTCAGGAGAATGATGCAAGAAGATGTTGTTTCACAGGCTATGAGGGCGATGGCAGCGGAAAAATCCGCCGCTGTGGATGTCTCTTCTAAAAAAGAGCCAGATCTTACGGCTAAAGGTCTAGTTAAGATTTATGGTGACCGTACCGTTGTTAACGGTATGGATGTTTCGTGCTCGTGTGGTGAAATTGTTGGGCTTTTAGGGCCTAATGGCGCTGGTAAAACGACTACTTTTTATATGGTAGTTGGTTTAGTTCGCCCTAATTATGGTAAAGTCGTATTTAGGGGCGAAGATATTACTAATGATCCCGTCTATAAGCGCGCGCGAAAGGGCTTAGGCTATTTAGCCCAGGAGCCTAGTATTTTTAGAAAACTTTCGGTCTGGAATAATGTTATGGCGATTCTTGAGACGTTGCCTCTTACCGCTAAGGAGCGTAAGGCGCGAGCTAAGGAGTTGTTGGAGCCATTTGATCTAATGAAGGTAGCTGATCAGCCAGCGTATACTCTTTCGGGTGGCGAGCGCCGTAAGTTGGAGATTGCGCGTGCGTTAGTTCGCAATCCCGCGATTCTTATGTTAGACGAGCCGTTCGCAGGTGTGGATCCTCTATCGGTTAATGAGATCCAGGATATTATCCGCCGCTTAGCCAAGAAGGGGCTGGGGATAATTATCACCGACCATAATGTGCGCGAGACCTTATCGGTTGTTGACCGTGCGTATATGGTTTATAACGGGCGACTTTTAAAAGAAGGTACGACTGAGGAACTCATTAAAGATGATGATGTTCGCTCGCGTTATCTCGGCGAAGATTTTAGAATGTAACGAATATAAATGAACCAAAAGAAAGGAGCAAATAAAATGAGCATAGAAATTACCATGAGGCACAGCGATGTGAGACTTGAAGCTCTTAAGGAGTATGCGCAGTTGCGTATGGATAAGCTCGCGGCGAAATTTCCTAAAGTTACTTCCATAAACATCGTTATTGACATTGATGTCAAGAAGCGTATGTACATGGCTGAAGTTATCGCCAATCGTCTTGGCGAGACTGCAGTTGGTGCGAAGGAATTTTCAGAGAGCGCTAAGAGCGTTATTGACGCTGCTGCTGCGCGTGCGGAGCGTCAGCTCTTGAGGATGCGCGTTAAGGCTCGCAAGGGTGCTGTCAGGAAGCAGCGCGCTGCTTCGGTAAAGAACTAATTGCTTAGATGAAAAACCTGCCAACCAAAGACGCTGATAAAGGCACTAGCTTTACTGTAGCTGACTTTTTAGAAGCCGGGCGAGATCGGTTAAAAATAAATCTCGTCGCGGGTTCTTCTTCTGCAGTCTCTAAAGTAATCGCTGAGCCTATTGTTAATCGTCTTGGGTTGGCGCTTACGGGTTTTTTCGGGTGCTTCGCTTGGAAGCGCCTTCAATTAATAGGAAATGCGGAGTGGGCTTATCTCACTTCGCTTTCCAATGCTGAGCGTACGGCTCGCTTTAAAGAACTTATAGCGCATAAAGCGTGGCTTTTTGTTTTTACCGCCGGTCGTCATGCTTCGGCAGATGAAATTCGCATAGCTGAAGAATGCGGCGCGGTAATTATGGAGAGTCCCTTAAAAACTCGTATCTTCTCGCGTCATGCGACATTTATAATGGAGCACTTAGGAGCGCCTAAGACTTCTTTATATGGTACGATGATAGAGGTGGCGGGGTTGGGAGTTCTGATAGAGGGCGATCCGGGACTTGGCAAGAGTGAAACGGCTTTAGGGCTTATTAAGCGTGGCAACGCGCTTATTGCTGATGACTTAACTTGCATTCGAAAAGACGTAGCGACGAATTTTCTTTTTGCGAGCGCTAGCGAGTCGACAGCTGGATTTATGGAGATTCGCGGCATCGGTATAATGAATGTTTCGCGAGTTTTCGGTGTAAATGCTGTGCGCGGCGAAAAGAGGCTTCAACTAGTCTTGTCGCTTAAGCGGCTAGATGATATAAAAGGCGAGGTTGATCGTATCGGTCAGACTCGTCGTGCTCGTACGATACTTGGCGTTGATGTGCCGAATATTATTATTCCGGTTTCAGAAGGGCGAGATCTCGTTAATCTTGTTGAGACGGCGGCGCAACAGCAAAAGCTTATTTTACAGGGGTATGATCCTGTAGCGGATCTTTCGGATCATCTTCATCGTAGAGCTAAGGATTTTAAGGTGAATAAAGGGAGGGGCAAAACAAATGGCAGATAAAATAACGAGGGAATTTACCCTACACAACAAGTATGGAATGCATGTGCGTCCAGCTGGTCTTTTCGCCAAGACCGCTAGTCGCTTCGATGCTGATGTCGAAGTTGAGAAGGACGGTAACTGCGTTTCTGGTAAATCCATAATGGCACTTATGACATTAGAAGCGACTTGTGGAACTGTTTTAAAGGTCACAGCGAGCGGTCCTGAGGCTACTGATGTTTTGGATGAGCTCGGTGCGCTTATAGAGCGTAAGTTCGACATACCTGATGAGCAGTAAGGCGATGAAAACGATAGCGGGACTACCGACGGCGAGAGGATTCGCCGCCGGTCCCGTATTCATTTATCGCGGCGATGGCGAGATACCAATTCGTGAATATGTCATAGAAGAGCATCTCGTAGAGAATGAGTTACGCCGCCTTCAGCGCGCTTTAGTAGAAACTAAGCGTGATCTTGAAGGTCTTATATCAGTTCTCAAGGAGCGTACAGGGCGCTCTGATGTTCGTGTTTTTGAGTGTCATTTGATGATTCTTGAAGATATTGTTCTTCAAGATGAAACTAAAGATTACATCCTTAAAGATCGCCTAAACGCCGAGGCCGCTGTACGAAGGACGGCTGGCGGTGCGCGCACTCAATTTGAGCGGATGAACGATCCGTATTTTAGGGAGCGAGTGCGTGATTTGGATGATATCGAAAGACGTCTACTTAAAACTCTAATAGGTTACGACAGAAATCCTAAGTTAGAGCTTTCGACGCCTTCGATTATTGTAGCTGATGATCTTACTCCCTCTGAGACGGTACAGTTACCTAAGGAGTATGTTCTTGGTATTGCTATTAATGGAGGCTCGACCACGAGTCACGCCGCTCTCTTAGCGAGAGCCCTGGCAATACCGGCTGTAACTGGGCTAGGTGATATTACTTCGCGCGTTACGCCTGGAGAGAAGGTTCTTTTAGACGGTACTAACGGCGCTATTACATTAAATCCCGATAAGGCGACCGAAGCGGAGTTTGAAACTTTAGTCAAGCGTCAAAAAGAGCTCGCTGAAGAAGTTTCTTCTGGTAATCCGGCTGGAACTCTCAAAGATGGTAGTGAAGTTTTAATTTATGCCAATATCCATCCTGGTGTGCCGATTGCAGGTGTTAAAGAGTATGGTGCACGCGGGATAGGGCTCTATCGAAGTGAATATTTGTGGCTCGCCAATGAAGTTGAACCTTCAGAGGAGGAGCAGTTTGAAGCGTATCGTGACGCTGTTGAATTTACAGCTCAGTTTATGCCGCCTGGCGCTTCTGCTACAATTCGAGTTCTAGATATAGGTGGCGATAAGATGGTTCGCGGTATTACCGTTAAAGAATCGAATCCATTTCTCGGTAATCGCTCTATACGCTATCTTCTTTCGAATCGCGAAGTTATGCGAACTCAGCTTCGGGCGATTCTTCGGGCTTCTGCCTATGGTAATGTTCGTTTATTGTATCCGATGGTCTCATGTGTTGAAGAGATGACTGAGGCGGCTTGTGTGCTTGAGTCGATAAAACAAGAGCTTACCGCCGAAGGAATTCCGTTTGATAAAAACATTAAAGTCGGTGCGATGATTGAAGTTCCGAGCGCCGCGCTTTTAGCTAATGAGTTAGCGCGTCATTGTGATTTTTTCTCAATTGGCACTAATGATTTAGTCCAATATACTATGGCGGCTGATCGCGGTAATGAGGCTGTAGCGCATCTTTATCAGCCGTTAAATCCAGCCGTTACAAGATTAGTTAAAATGACTATTGACGCGGCGAAATGCGCGGAGATTCCCATTAGTGTTTGCGGCGAATCAGCGGCTGATCCTGTAGTTGGCCTTTATTGGGCTGCACTTGGAGTAGATACACTTTCGATGAGTGCTGCGTATATTCCAGTCGTATCGAAGCTTTTCTCGAGTTTAACTCGTGAAGATCTTAATGAATATGCGAAAATCCCAGATTCATTATCTTTTGGAGCGACCGCCCAAGCGATTTACAGCGCGTGTCATAATTGGCTAGTAACTAAAGTCCCTGGGCTTAGCGAAAATCTTGTATGATACGCGTTAACGAGATTGTTTTAGAGCGTATTGAGATAGCGACAGGTGAGGTCGAGATCGATAATCGCGGTGTATTATCCGATAAGGCTTTGGAAGCTACAGGATTTACGAAGCGTTTTATTGTAAAAAAAGGTGTTTCGCTTTTTGATCTTGCGCTTGGCGCAGCCTCTAAAATTCCTAAGGATGAGTTAGTAGAAATTGGTGGCGTGATAGCGGCTACATTTTCAAATGAAAGGCGCTTCCCTCAACTGTCTGTCGCTGTAGCCAGTGCTCTAGGTTTAAATGCTAATATTCCCGCATTTGATATTCAAATGGCTTGCAGCGCGTATCCTTATGCTCTTTATTTAGCTGGGCGTATGGCGGCTGATACTGGGCGTAAGATTCTTGTTTTAGATGGTGATATTCAGTCGGCCTTATCCGATCCGTCAGATGTGTCAACGACGCCTCTTTTTACAGACGCTATGAGCGCTACCATAGTTTCTGCGGGTGAAGGTGACTCGAGTTTTGTAGATTTTTATTCTAAATCTTCTGATATACTCTCTTGTGAAGCCTCAGGGCCGATAAAAATGGATGGCTTTGGTGTCTTTTCGTTTGTTGCTTGTGAAGTTGTGCCATTTTTGAAGCGTTTTCTCGCTGAGGCTAATGAGACTAATATTGATGCATTTGTTCCTCATCAAGCCAATATGTATATGGTTCGCCAATTAGCTAATTCGTTAGCTCTTAATGATAAGCTTTATACAAGTGGCGAGGAATTCGCTAATCCAGGTTCAGCGTCAATACCTCTTACGATCGCCAAGCGCGGCGTTTCGGGGCGGGTTTTTATCGCTGGTTTTGGCGCGGGGCTATCGGCTTCTGCAGCGATTGTGACAGTTAAGAAGTGCGATTGATGAGATAATGGACGTAAAATTACATTTCCCTTCAGAAAAAAGAGAAGATTTTTTTCTTCTCGCTTCGGAGATTTTTGAGGTCGAAAGGTCTCTTTTAAATGAAAATACGCGTTATGGGGATGTATCTGGCTGGGATAGTGTAAATCATTTGAGGTTAGTTATGGAAGCTGAGAGACGTTTTGGAGTTTCTTATCCTCTAGAAAAGATACCTTTAATGAGAACTTTAGCAGATTTTTTTACGATATAATTTTTATCTAAAAGGTGTTGGGCTCGGAACATTTTTTTGAGTTGTGTGCGAATAAATTATTATTTTACTGGCTTATTGCTGGAAATTGCAGAGATATATTTGATATAATATAAGACATTATGGCAGAAGAAAATAAATCCTCTCTTGATCCGCTTAGCGCACTTTGTAAGCGCCGCGGTTTTATTTATCATTCGTCCGAAATCTATGGCGGAATGCCTGGTTTTTGGGATTACGGTCCGCTCGGCTGTGAGCTTAAGAATAATGTTAAGCAGGCTTGGTGGCAGTTTACGGTTCGCGGACGCGAGGATGTCGCTGGTCTCGACGCAACGATTATTATGCACCCGAAAATCTGGAAGGCGTCGGGCCATCTCGATACATTCGCCGATCCGATGACGATGTGCAAGGACTGCAAAAAGCTCATGCGCGCCGACCAGATTAAGGATATCTACGAGGATCAGAAAAAGAAGCCTCAGCCTAAGATTGCCGGCAGTGACTTCTTCTGTCCTTATTGCGGCGGCGAGTTGACGGAGCCAAAGCCCTTTAATTTGATGTTTAAGACGATCGTCGGACCGATTGAAGATCCCTCGAACGTTGCGTATCTGCGCCCTGAGACGGCTCAGGCGATTTTCGCTCAGTTCCAGAACGTCACTTCGACTTCACGTATGGCTGTTCCTTACGGTATCGCCCAGATGGGTAAGAGCTTCCGTAATGAAGTTACGCCGCGTAATTATACGTTCCGTAGCCGCGAGTTTGAACAGATGGAGCTTGAGTTCTTTATTCGTCCTGATGAGGCGGTAGAGATTCTTCATGGTCATGTTGTAACTCTCGCTGATAATCCTAATCTTGACGGTCCCGTTCAGGATGATTGGGGCTGGGAAGTTTGGCACAAGTATTGGGTCGAGCAGCGTAAGAAATTCTTGAACGCGGTTGGGCTTCCCACTGAACGCTTTGTTGAATATTGGCAGAAGGCTGATGAGCTCGCCCACTATGCGCGCGCTTGCGTTGATATTGAATATGACTTCCCGTTCGGTCGTCAGGAGCTCGAGGGCATTGCCGCGCGAAGCGATTTTGACCTTTCACAGCACCAGAAGCACTCTGGCGAATCGCAGATGGTCTTTGACGATCCTTTGAAGCAGGCCGCCAAGAAGATGGACGAGGCCGCTCGTAAGGCGTTTATCGAGAAGGTTCAGGCCGATTGGGTTGCCCGCGGTAAGGATCCTATCGCTGCTGAGAAGTTCTGCCTTAATCTCTTTGATGGTAAGTACGTTCCTCACGTTATCGAGCCTTCGGCCGGTGTTGATCGTCTTATGCTCGCGCTCCTTTGCGAAGCGTATGAAGAAGAGAAGCTCGTTGACGAGAAGGGTAAAGAGGATATCCGTACCGTCCTTCACTTTAGCCCGAAGGTCGCTCCTATTAAGGTCGCTATCTTCCCGCTCATTAAGAAGGATGAGGCTCAAGATAAGCTCGCCCGCGAAATCTTTACGAAGCTTCAGAAGAAGGTCAATGTAATGTGGGACGTCTCGGGCGCTATTGGTCGTCGCTATCGTCGTCAGGACGAGGCTGGAACGCCTTGGTGCATCACTGTTGACGCTCAGTCTGTTGAGGATGGTACGTTCACCGTTCGTGAGCGCGATTCAATGAAGCAGACACGTATGACATACGGCGAGTTCCTCGCGATGATGTACGACGCGCTAGAATTCTAATAATGTCCGCGACTGTAGCTCAACTGGATAGAGCGTTGGCCTCCGAAGCCGAAGGTTGCTGGTTCGAACCCAGTCAGTCGCACCAAAAGGATTAAAAAAAATGGGCGGGTTCTGCGGTGTAATTTCCAAAGACGATTGCGTTTTAGATCTCTTTTACGGAACGGATTACCATTCACATCTCGGGACCCACCGCGGCGGAATGGCGATTTTGAATGAGTCGGGTTTTCAGCGCTCGATTCACAATATTCAAAATTCGCCGTTTCGTAGCAAGTTTGAGCACGATATCCCGAAGTTTTCGGGTAAGGTCGGTATTGGAGTTATTTCTGATACCGATCCTCAGCCGCTCGTTATGTGCTCTAAGCTCGGTGCGTTCGCTATTTCGACGGTAGGCTACATCGATAATATCGAAGAGCTTAAGAAGGAGCTTTTTGAGCAGAATTCAATGCAGCTCCAGTTTTCAACGACGAGCGGGATGGTTGGCCCTACTGAAGTCGTCTCAGCGCTTATCGCAACTCAATCTTCGATTGTTGAGGGTCTTAAGTACGTTCAACAAAAAATAAAGGGTAGTTGCTCAATTCTCATAATTGACGATACTGGCCGACTTTACGCTATGCGCGATCGTTGGGGTCGCACTCCTGTAATCCTTGGCAAGAAGGATGGCGCGATGATCGCGCTTATGGAGAGTTGCGCCCTCGCCAATCTTGGTTATGAGTATGTTCGTGATATTGGTCCAGGTGAAGTTGTCGAGCTTACTATTGAGGTTGATGTAACTCTCGTAGAGCCTGGTAAGCGTATGGCGATTTGTTCGTTCCTTTGGGTTTACTATGGCTACCCAGCCTCGTCATACGAAGGGCGTAATATCGAGATGACGCGCTATCGTTGCGGCAGTGCCCTCGCGAAGCGTACGCCGACTGACGCTGATGCGGCGTGCGGTATTCCTGATTCAGGTATTTCGCATGCTCTCGGTTATGCGCATGAAGCGGGTATTAAGTATGCTAGACCCTTTGTAAAGTATACTCCTACCTGGGCGCGCTCGTTCATGCCGTCTGATCAGCGTCAGCGCGAGCATGTCGCTAGGATGAAACTTATTACGATCCCAGGACTTATTAAGAATCGCAAACTCGTTTTCTGTGATGACTCGATTGTCCGCGGCACTCAGCTTGGTAAGCAGGCTATAAAGCTTTATTCTGAAGGCTGTCTCGAAACGCACATGCGTATTGCGAGCCCGCCGCTTTTGTATCCGTGTAAGTTCCTTAATTTCTCTCGTTCTAAGAGCGAATATGACCTCGTAACTCGTCGTTATATTCGCGGTCATGAAGGTGAGAACGCCGATGTTTCGAAGTATATTGATGCTGATGGTGAGCCTTATGCGCGTATGGTTGAGTTTATTCGTGAGAAGCTTAATCTAACATCGCTCGCGTTTCAGCGCATCGACGATCTTGTAAAGGCGATTGGATTGCCGGCAGAGAATCTTTGCACATATTGTTGGACCGGTAAGGATGTTTCAATTGATGGTGAGGGGTATAAGTGTCCATGCGCTTCATGTCCTCATAAGAATCACGACTAATATCTAAAATTATTAAGGAGGTTAAAATGCACGTATCCAGAAGAACAGCGTTTAAAGGACTTTTGGCGGCAGGGGCTCTTTGCAGTTTCGGAATCGGCAATCCCGGCTTCGGGCAAGGCCGCGTAAAGCAGATCGAAAAGGGAGCCAAGCTGAGAGTCGCTCTTATTGGCTGCGGTATTCAGGGTCGAATGATCATTAATGCGATTTTGCTAGAGAAGCTCGTTGCTATTGTTGATCCTGATCCTAAGCAGCTCGCTCGTATGGATAGCGAAGTTAGAGCTTTGCGCGATCCTGCGGCTTCGGCGAATTACAAGGACGTTAAGAAGTTCTCCACTTATCAGGATATGTTCGATGCTGTCGGTGATGAACTTGACGCTGTAATTATCGAAACTCCTAACCATCAGCATATTTTACCGGCTGTCATGGCTATTCGCCGCGGCATTCACGTTTATCTTGATAAGCCGCTCGTTCTTACAGCTGCTGAAGGCGATCTTCTTTTAGAAGAAACGCGTAAAATGCCTGGTCTCGTAACTCAGTGCGGAACTTATGGTCATACCTTCCCGTCGATGAAATATTGTATTGATCGTATTAACGAGGGGGCTCTCGGTGAGGTTAAGGAAGTTTGGTGCTATGATGACCGCGTAAATTCAATTTTCTCGCGCCCAGCTTCCATGCCTCCGCCTAAGGGATTGGACTGGGATTCTTGGTGCGGCGGTTCGCCGATTTGTGACTATTATCCCGAAACTCCTGACCAAGATGGTATGCATCCCCATGGTTGGCATAGCTGGATAGGCTACGGCAACGGCTCCATCGGTAACCTCGGTATGCACATTATGGACGTCGCTTTCTGGGCGCTTGGGCTCAAAGATCCTGATAGCGTAAAGTGTCACGATGCTAAGTTCGCTCTTAATGGAGCGTGGGCGTATCGTGATGTCTTTGAGTTCCACTTCCCGGCGAACGAGAAGCGCGGCGAAGTTGCGCTTCATTGGTGGGACGGTCTTAATGACGGCGTACCTTATAAGAAGGAATATTTAAATAAGTTTGGTCTTCCTCATCGTCGTGAATGGCTTAATATTCCGCCGCGCGTTCTTGAAGAAGAAAAGAAATGGGGCTTTGAGAAAGATCCCTTCTATTCGAATGGTGTTCTCTTTATCGGTTCTAAGGCGAACTTGTGGTTTACTCATCATGGCGGTTATCGCTTCTTGCCCAACTCCGCCGGTTGGTGTAATCCTCGTATCGATCGTCAGAAGGACTTTAATTATCGTCGCAACACGTTGCCTCATGTTCGCGAGTTTTATACAGCGATTCGTGAGCGCCGCGAAGCGAATGATAATTTCGAGTACGCAGTTCCTCTCGCTAAGACGGTCTGTCTCGGCAACATTTCTGCGCTTGCGCACAACAGTCTCAATATCTCTGAGCTCAAGTGGAATGGTTCTCACGTCACTAACAGCGCTGAGGCCGATAAGTGGGTCGCCAAGGAATATCGCAAGGGCTGGGATCCTTTTGAAGGGAGAATTTAATAATGAAGAATCTTATTTTTGCGGCATTAGCGGCGATTCTCGCCGGTTGTACGGTTTGCTCAGAGAAGGTAGAGACTTCTAAGTGGCAGCCTATTGGTAAGCGTAAAGCCAAAGTTGCACTTTGGGGTATTGTTCATAATCACGCGCGCGGCAAGTTCGATGCGTTAAGAAAGCTTAAAGATGATTATGAAATCATCGGCTGGGTTGACGATTCCGACTCGAAGGCGATGCGTATGCAAGAGCCTAATGTTAAGTCGTATTCCCAATGGCCTAAAATCGACGGCGAGAAACTTCTTAATCGCGAGATTGACTGCGATTTGATCGTAGTTGAGGTATCTAACTCAGAGCTCGTTGAAGTTTCGACTAAGATAGCTAAGGCGGGATATCCAATGCATATGGATAAGCCTCTTGGCGTTGACCAAGAAGGTTACGCTAAGATGTCTAAAATCTGCGAGGAGCGCGGCATTCCACTTCAGATTGGCTATATGTTCCGCTCTAACGAAGCTATAAATAAGATGGTTGATATCGCTAAGAGTGGTATTTTAGGTGATATTTACTCAATTGACGCGGATTTGGATCACAGTTATGGCTATCCTAAGTATCCTAAGTACGCTTCGCACTATCCGGGCGGTACAGCGTATCTCTTAGCTTGCCATGCGATTGAATGGGCGATGCCGATATTTAATGATGAAATGCCTTTAAAGACGTATTCCATTATTAAGCCGGCGCCCGGCGATCCAGAATGGGCCCAGACTCATTCTTTGACGATTATGGAATATCCTCGCGCCAACGCCGTATTTCGTGTCTGCTCACGCGGCACTCAGCCTTGTCGTCATATCCGTATTGACGGAACGAATGGTTCGATGGAGCTAGAGCCGATTGAAGATTTCCGTACGGTCAAGCACACGACAGGTCTTAATGAAGATGGGCTTTCGAGAGTTGATAAGCTCGAGATTAAGATGTTTCTTAAGAAGGTCAATGATAAGGCTAAAGCGGCCGGTTATCGCGAGGGTATAAATCGTCTTACCTTTAAGGTTCCGACCGATCGCTATGCCGGTCAGCTTAAGGAATTAGCCGAGATTATCCGCGGCGAAAAGCCGAATCCCCCTGGACTTTATCTTCACGATCTTAAGGTTCATAAGGTTTCGCTTGATGCTTGCAACCTTAAGACTAAAGAAATATGGTAACTGGGCTCATCGCGGCGAGTCTTCTTACGCCTTTTTTCCTTGAAGTGACACCAGAGGTGCGTTCAACGTACCAGTCACTCGGAAAAATCGTTGAAGACCGCCCGATGCAAGTTACCAGCGTTAAATTTGGGTATGATACAGAGCGCTTTGGGCGTTTTGGTATTCGTAATTGGGATGTAAGTTCGCTAACTGATAGAAGGCATGATGCACACCGTCATGCTATTTATCATACTGAATTTGGACCGACATGGGATTTCGATTATTCGTTTACTGACGATTTAAAGTTAAAAACGTCTTTGACGCGATCATGGACGATGTATCGTGGATTTAATAATTCAAAGAGTGATAGAACGTACCATTGGTGGCAGATAGATCAATCTCTAGAAAATCCATATCTAGTTCCATTTTATAGGGCGAGAAAGTGCTTTCGCGGCAATGATTACTTTTATTTTAAAGTTGGCTTAAGGCGAAAATTTAGTATATTCACCAATTTCTTTTTTACCCCGTCAGTATTTGCAGAGGGTGGTAGCTCTCGTAATTTTGAGCGCGTAATTGGTAAAAGATTAGATACTAAACATTGGGACGATGGAGTTTCGTCCGTTTCAGTGCGTTTGGAATTTTCGTGGAAATATAATGAGATTATGTCATTATTTGCGTTTATAGAGCAATATGAAGTAGTAGGTTCTGATGCTCGAAGGACAAATGGCTTAAGCTCTTATCGTTGTGCTCATAATGATTGGACTCATGGGGGTATTGGCGTTAGGATGTCGTTTTGATTTTATAAATTATTTCAATAAAGGATAAATAGAATTATGAAAAACTTAGTTACAAAAATGTTTTTTATAGTAGGCGTAATATTTACGACTGTATTGTATGCTCAAGAGTCTAATCGCGGCGGAGTTATGCGTATTGGGCTTGTTGATCAGTGTTCCGAAAAAGGCGTCGGCGAGAAATATATTTCCTTTGCTTCTCAAGGTGGATTCGAGCCTGTTGTATTAAAATATACGACTGACAAAGCTAAAATAACCGAAATGGTTTCGAATTGTGATTCGATTATACTTTGTGGAGGCGAAGATATAGAGCCAGCTCGATATAATGAAAAACCTTCGCCTAAGCTCGGTAAAGTTAATAAACTTCGCGATGCTTGGGAGTATGCGGTTCTTGATGAAGCGGTAAAGATGCGAAAGCCTATTTTAGGTATTTGTCGCGGCAGTCAAATGCTTAATGTTTACTTTGGAGGGACTCTTTATCAGGATCTACCTTCAGAGTTTGAGGGCTGCTCGAGCGAAGGTCATAGACTTGAAAATCAAGGCGAACATTCTATCGTAGCAGTACCCGGTTCTAGATTCGCAGATTATATTGGAACACTTAAGACAACTGTTAATTCACGACACCATCAAGCCGCTAAAAAGTTAGGTCGCGGGTTTAAAGCTACGGCACATTCATCCGATGGTGTTATCGAGGTAATAGAAAATACTGAGTATCCTGCAATAGGAGTTCAGTTTCATCCCGAAAGTCTCGTATGCGATAAGGGACGTAAGGAATTTTTAAATCTCTTGCCGCGTCCCCGAGTAAAGACTGGCTTTTATTGCGACAAGGGCAGTCGTGGTAAAAATGTCGTTTATTGGGCTAAGATTCTTTCGGGTTCGCCTGATGTTGATGTAACATTCCTTGATGGTAAGGATGTTCGAGAGGGTAAGCTCAAAGGTTTAGATATACTTGTTATGCCTGGCGGCACAGGTTTTGGTCAGTATGAGTCAATGCGCGAAGAAGGCGCTGCTAAGATACGTGAGTACTTACGTGAAGGCGGTAAGTATTTCGGAACGTGCGCAGGACTAGCTGTTTTGATGAATGAGAACGATCCTAGAGGGCGTATTAAGATTCTCCCAGTAGAGCGTATACGAGGTCATTATATGCGCGGCGGTGGCGATTTGAAGGTAAGGTTTGAAGAGAAGTGGGTTAAAGAGCTCGCTCTTACGAATGATGTATATACAATTCAATTTCATCACGGTCCTGTGCCAGTTCCCGGTAAGTCCATTAAGGGAGTTAAGATGGAGTCTGTCGGTATTTCTATGAATGCAATTGATGAGAAGGGTCAGATGAACGCTCATCGTCGCGATTCAATGATTGGTACATCAGCTTTTCTTTATGCTACGGTTGATAAGGGCGAGATTCTCGCCTGTAACTGCCACCCTGAAGGTCGTGAAAGAACGCGCGATATTGTTTCAGGCGCCTTTTTACGCTTAACTGGCAGACGTATTCAGATGCCTAAATTTACGCATTTCCCTAAAGAATTCAAGTTTAAGGCTGTTGGTCGCGACTCTGTTCTTAAAGGGTTAGAGGAACTTAATAAAATGCAGTAGTTTCGATATTATTTATGATATAATATTAGAATGAATTTTCGAACATTATTAACATTATTTTTAGCGTATTTTTCGATACTATTTTGTGTATTTGAAATACATGCAGATGAGGTTTCGGCGTTAGATTCTAAAGAGCCTATAGTTGATGATGTTGTTGTTAAGAGTGAAGACGCTCAATCAGCTAAAAATAATGGCCAAAATGAAGCTGATATAGCTAGACGTAGAATAACATCGCGTGTTTTTAGATTAAACAATATCAATGCTGAAGAAGTAGCTGAACGGCTTAATGCGATGTGGAGCGCTGACTTTGGCGTATCTTGGAAGATTACTAAAATAGCTCAAGCTTTTACTGAATCGAATAGCGTTGTAGTTACAGCTCCATCTATGATACTCGATGCGTGTGCTGATATTATCCGTAGCATTGATGTTGAAGTCCCTCAAGTGTATATTGAAGCTCGCTTTATAGAGTTATCTAATAACGCTTCTCATAAACTCGGTATTGATTGGCAGATGTTGGATGGTATGAAGGGCTCGTTATCTTTGGATGCGGGGTGGAATGAGCGTAAAGTAGATGGAGTTGCTACTTATAATAGCGCTGATGGATCTTATACTCTTACTGCCGATTCCGCAGAAGCGGGGCGTAAATCCGCTAATCTTTCGCACGTAAATGGCACTATTGGTATGTCAGAGCTTTCTCTTATACTTCGTGCTCTTGAATCGAGCGAAGATGCTAGAACATTCTCTAATCCTAAGATTATCGTTTCATCGGGTAAGAAGGCTACTGTGGATATGACGACTAAATATCCTAATGTTATGATTTCGGCTAAGCGTACTACTAGTGGGAGCTCTGATTCATTAGACCTTTCAATGAATATGGCGGCTATTCCGGGCGAAGATAAGTTTATGTTCGCTAAAGAAGCTTTCTTTAGTTGGGGTATAGAGTTAGAGGTAACGCCTCGTATTAGTTCTAATGGGCTTATTAATGTTTCAATCGTTCCTACGATTTCTAGTTTGACCGATTGGGTTACTGCGGGAGCGAGCGATACGACCGATAAAAAGGATAGTAGTGCTGGAACATATTCTGCTAAATATCCTGTAATTGATGTTCAGCGCCTTGTTACAGAATTTAATATGGCCTCTGGATCAACAGCGGTAATAGGTGGCTTATCTTTAACAGTTGAAACCCAAAAGGATAATGGTATACCATGGCTTAGAGATATTTGGTGGATTGGACCTAAAATATTTGGATCTAAGGTTCGTGTAAAAGAGCAGCGAGAGATTATTGTTTTTGTTACTGTTGGAATTGTAGATCCTAAGAATATTCAAAAAGATGCTGGATTACCTAAAAATGCTGTTTTAGGTCGTCAATATACTAACGATACGAGGCGCGAGCCAGGTGATAGAAAGCGTACACTCGTAGAAGGTATGAAATCATTAGATTTAAGATCTCTTGAGGACCAATATTCAGATCCTAGACGAACTAATAGAGTTGAAAAAACTACTTTTAATTTAAATCAAATACCCATGCCTTTCACTAAAGATCCAAATTACAAATCCAATAAAAACTAAAACTAAGGAGAAAAATGAAGTTAAAACTTTTAGCTCTAGCTGCATTATCATGCTGTTCGACTATTATGATGGCTGATAAGGTCTATTTAAAATCTGGCTCTTACTTAACTGGTACAGCGGGTGATGTTGTTGGCGACTCTATTAAGTTTGTTTCTGATGATCTAGGCGAAGTTACTGTTAAGTTAGCTAATATTACTAAGCTTGAGTCTTCTCGTGAGCACGTTGTTCAATATAAGGATCTTACGACTGAGAAAAAAGCTTTAGCTGTTAAGGATGGCGCTCTTGTTGAAGGAGATAAGAAGCTTGATATGTCGAATGTTAAAGCCGTTGACCCTGTTTTTGAAACATGGCATGGTAGTGTAAATCTTGCAGCTTCTATGGCTCGTGGCAATACAGTTTCAGAAAATGCTAGCCTTACGGCTGATTTAAGCCGTCGTTGGGAGAAGCATCGCTTTACATCCGCGCTCGGGTACTATTTCGCTCAGAGTGGTGATAATAAGTTGGATAAGCAGAAAACTGAGAATCGTTTTGAGCTTTCTGCTCAAGAAGACTATTTCTTTATTACCAAGCTTTATGGTTATGTTAGCGGTAAATACGAAATTGACGAAATTATGCAACTTGATCATCGTATTCGTCTCGGCGCTGGTCTTGGTTATCAGTGGCTTGAAGGTGTTGATGTTGCCGGCTTAGGTAAGATGAGCTTTAATCAAGAAGTTGGTGGCGCTTGGGTTAAAGAAAAGTATGAGAATGGTTATGATGATGACTTCGCGACTGTTCGTTATGCTCATCATTATACTTGGGACTTTGCCAAAACAGAGGGTCTTAAGTTTTTCCATAATTTTGAATATCTCCCTGATTTGTCTGATTTCGCCGAGAACTATCTTATTGATGCGGATATTGGCTTATCTTGGGCGTTTAGCGCTAATTGGCAGCTTCTCGCGAAATTTGAGTGGGATTATAAGAGCCAGGTTGCCGAAGGCGTTAAGCATAGTGATTTAAGGTATATCCTTGGCCTTGGTTATAAGTGGTAATTAGCAGTTAGTAGTTAGCTGTTAGTGATTAGTGATTGATGAAAGTTGCAATTGTATATCCGCCATTGAAGAGCGACAAGGGGGTCGCTCTTCTTACGCAGAATCGTCAATTTCAGTGGTTTTCGCGTCCGACTTACATCTTTCCTGTTGTGCCTGCTACAGCTGCAACTATGCTAAAAAATGCGGGTCATGAAGTTCTTTTTTTAGATGCGATTGCCGCTGAAATGTCTGTTGACGAGTTCGAGCGAAAGCTTATTGCTTTTGAGCCCGATCTCGTTGTGATGGAAACTAAAACTCCTGTTGTTAAGCGTCATTGGAAGTGGGTTGCGCGGATGAAGGAGATGCTTCCTTATTTTCCGCGCATTGTTCTTGTTGGAGATCATGTAACTGCGATGCCAGAAGAGTCGATGGAGAATTCTCCCGTAGATTTTATTCTTACTGGCGGTGATTGGGACTTTCTTCTCGAAACTTTAGTTAGATCGAATTTTGATTCATCTCTTTTTGAAACTGGTGTATGGTATCGTGAGAAGGGAGTTGTTAAATCAACTGGGGAGTTTCGTCTCGATCATGATTTGAATTCTGCTCCATGGATAGATCGTGATTTAGTAAATTGGAAGCTTTACGCTAAAAAGAATGGTAATTTTAAGCGTACTCCCGGAACCTATATAATGTCAGGTCGCGATTGTTGGCATGCGAAGTGCACATTCTGTAGTTGGACTACGCTATATCCAACTTACAGAACTCGCGATCCTATTGATGTTGTTGACGAGATTGAGATGCTCGTAAAGAAGTATGGCATTAAAGAAATTATGGATGATTCAGGGTCATTTCCTGTAGGTAAATGGCTAGAAACTTTCTGTAATGAAATGATTCGCCGTAAACTTAATCGTAAGGTTCGTATAGATTGCAATATGCGCTTTGGGCGATTAGAATATGCCGATTATCGTCTTATGCGCCGCGCCGGTTTTAGACTAGTGCTTTTTGGGGTTGAATCAGCGAATCAATCTACTCTTGATCGCTTTGTTAAGGCTCTTAAAGTTGAAGATGTAGAGAATGGCGCTGCTTGGGCTTCTAAAGCGGGATTAGCCGTACATCTTACCTTTATGTTCGGTCACGCTTGGGAGGGTGCTGGCGAAATAGCTAATACAGTTAATCTTGCGCGTAAATTACTCGCTAATGGTCATGCAGCTACGCTTCAATGCACCCTTACTATTCCCTATCCTGGAACACCGCTATTTAAGGAACTTAAAGAAGCTGACGGTCTTACGACTCTTGATTGGGATGAATACGATCAGCGCACTGCAATTACTAAAACGCCGCTCGCTTCTGAAGATGATATTAAAACAGCCATCCGCGAAGTTTATCGCGGATTTCTCCAGCCGAGAGCGATTTGGCATCTTTTTAGGCGCAATCTTTTTGATGTTTCGTTCTATTGGCGCGGGCTTAAATATCTTAAAGGTCATTTAACTGATTTTTCCAACAAATAAAAAAATGGAGCTGAAAATGGGAATGTGGAACAGAACCGCTGAAACGTTGTCCCGCGATGAATTGGCTGCTTTACAGCTAAAGGGGCTTCAGAAATCTCTTCGCAGAGTTTGGGGTAATGAGTTTTATCGCGAGAGGCTCTCTGTAAAGGGTGTTTCATCTCCTGAAGATATTAAATCTCTCGATGATCTTTCGAAACTACCTTTTTTCACCAAGGACGATTTTCGCGACGCCTATCCTCTTAAAATGAACTGTGTCGACCGCAAGGAACTGATGGAGTTTCATCAGTCCTCAGGCTCTACGGGCACGCCCGTTGTAATGGCGTACACTAAGAATGATTTAAATCAATGGGCCGAGTGCATGGCTCGCTGCTACGCGATGGCGGGGCTTGAGAAGGGCGATGCATTTCAGATAATGCCGACTTTTGGCTTATTTAATGGAGGTTTTGGTTGTTATCACGGATGTCGTAAAGCACATCTTTTTTGTGTTCCAGCTTCGAGCGGTAATACGGAGCGCCAGATAAAATTGATGCGTGATTTTCATGTAAAGGGTTTTTGCTCTGTAGTATCGTATGTGCCGCGTCTTATCGAGAAGTTGGACGCTGATCCGAATGGAGATTTCGATATACCGTCTTTAAGAGTTGGCATATTCGGTTCCGAAACATTTTCTGATGAATTGCGTCGTAGAATAGAGAGTCGTCTTCATATAGAGTGTTTTGACATTTATGGAATGACTGAAACTGGCGGGATTGGTACTACTGGTCAAGATTGTAAAGCTCATAATGGAATTCATGTCTGGGAAGATCAGTATATTACAGAAATTATTGATCCGGTTACGGGTGAGGTTGTGCCAGACGGTGAATACGGTGAGGTTGTATTTACTTCTTTAACACGCGAAGCTATGCCGATAATTCGTTATCGTACTCGCGATATTTCGCGCATTCTTTCTCGCGAAAAATGTGCTTGTGGTCGTACATCGCTTAGAATTGACAGAATTACTGGGCGTACTGATGATATGCTTATTGTAAAGGGTGTAAATTTCTATCCGCGTCAAGTCGAAGAGGCTCTGATGGAAATACCTGGAGTTAAAAATGAGTTTCAGATTGTTCTCGAGGAACATGAGGGCATGACCGATGTGACTATTAATGTTGAGGCTGAAGAAGGTGTAACAGGTCACAAGGTTGCTAAGCATTTGCGTGAAAAATTAGGCTTTTTGCCTAAGGGAGATGTATTCCCTGTAGGGGCTTTACCTCGCACAGAGGGTAAAGCTAAACGCGTAATTCGTAAACAGATTTAAAATTAGCATTGAGGAGTTGGATAAATGAGTGGTGTTAATCGTAGAGACTTTTTAAGAAGTTCTGTTTGTGCTGTTGCTGCGACGGCTGCTAGTGCTAATGCTCTGGCAGCAGCTAATGGTTCCTCAGAAAAAGTTGGGGATGTTGAAGCTCTTAAGAGTGATCCAAAGTCATTAATTGTCTCATCTCCGATTTTAATGAACGCCGCCGAAACTTCTGTTGGAGTTACATTTGAGGTTAGTGCTGACGCTAGTGGATGGGTTGAATATTCAACCTCGCCCGATATGTCGAATTCAGTTCGCGTATTTTCAGGCGGCTTAGGATTAATGACGGTCGATGATAGATTAGCTCATGTTCGTCTAACAGGGCTTAAAAGCGCTACTAAATATTGGTATCGCATTGGTGCTGATAGAATTTATTACAAGGATGGATATGGGATGAAGAATCTTGGCTCGGAGATTGATCCCAAGATTCGCTCTTTTTCAACGCTTGGCGCCGATAAGAATGGTGTTTTTTGCGTAATGAACGATACTCATGATCGTAAAGGAGTGCTCGATTTAGTTTTGTCTAAAGTTAAAGCGATTAATCCTGCTACTTTAGTTTGGAATGGCGATGCGATAAATTCAGTCGAAACTAAAGATCGTGCGATTGAGATGTTTTTACATGTCCATGAGAATCATCCCGAATACGCATCTCAAACACCGCTTTTATTTGTAAATGGCAATCACGATACGCGTGGACGTTTCGCGCGTAAACTGAATGAACTTTTGATGTTTAGAGATCCAGCCGAACGAGATGGTGAATTTTACGATTTAGGGCGTAACTTTGTTCAACGTCTAGGTGATATCGCTCTTATAGGTATGGATACTGGCGAAGATAAGCTTGATACAAACCCTCTTTTCGCAGGTATTTACCAAATGAAGGCATATCGCGAAATGCAAACTCGCTGGCTTTCTAAAATTATCGAAAGTCCAACTGTTAAAACAGCTAAGTTTAAAGTTGTATTTTGTCATATTCCGCTTTTTGACGCTAGACCAAATGCTAATCCTGGTGATCTCGCTCCAGCTGATTCAGCGCCAGGTTATCCTAAAAATTGGGCTGCCTGGCAGCGTACATGCGCTAATCTTTGGGGGCCATTATTCGAGAAAGCTGGTGTACAGTTAGTAATTACTGCTCATCAACACCGTTTTCGTTATGATGCGCCAACGGCTAATCGCTCATGGGCTCAAATTGTAGGTGGTGGATGTGGTCTAGATAAAAATCGTTCAGATTATCCTACTGTTATTGAGGGATCTATCAAGAATGGTAAACTAGTCGTTGTAGTTAATGATGTCCTTAACAAAAAGGTTGTTGGGGAATTCGTTTTTGCATAAATTTAAAAATAATTATAAAAGGAGTTTAAATATGACATCTGATCAAGTTAAGAAGGGTAATGAACGCGCACCTCATAGAAGCCTTCTTTTCGCTACAGGTATGAAGCGCGGCGATATGAAGAAGCCCTTTATCGGAATTTGCAATAGCTACGAGAGTTTTGTTCCTG
This sequence comes from Kiritimatiellia bacterium, assembly GCA_017631385.1. GTDB lineage: Bacteria > Verrucomicrobiota > Kiritimatiellia > RFP12 > UBA1067 > UBA1067. The sequence continues at coordinate 2,376 of JAGBTH010000050.1, read as the reverse complement.
GGCACTGCCATCTTAATAAAGTTGGCGCTTTTCTTAAGAAGTGCATTGAAGAGGCTGGCGGCGTTGCCATGGAATTCAATACTATTGCTGTTTGCGATGGTATTGCGATGGGGCACTCCGGTATGAAGTATTCGTTGCCTTCCCGTGAGCTTATTGCCGACTCTGTTGAATCTGTAGCTCGTGCTCATTGTTTTGACGCGATGATTTGTGTTCCTAACTGCGATAAAATCGTTCCTGGTATGCTTATTGGTGCATTGCGCGTTAATATTCCTACGATTTTCGCTTCTGGCGGTCCTATGGCTCCTGGTAAACATCCTAAGACCGGCGCTGATACGGATCTTAATTCTGTTTTTGAAGCTGTTGGCGCTGAGTCTGTCGGTAAGATTTCCGCTAAAGAGTTAGAAAAGGTCGAAGAGACGAGTTGCCCAGGTTGCGGTAGCTGCTCGGGAATGTTTACAGCTAACTCGATGAACTGCCTTTATGAAGCGCTTGGACTCGCTCTTCCTGGTAACGGTACTGTTCTTGCTATTGATTTAAAGCGCCAGGATCTTTATCGTGCTGCTGCTAAGCGTATTGTCGCGATGGCTAAAAAGGGCGCTCCTTTACCAAAGGATCTTATAACGCGCGATTCTCTTGATAATGCGCTTACACTCGATATGGCGATGGGTGGCTCTACGAATACCGTCCTTCATACTCTCGCTATTGCGCGTGAAGCTGGTGTTGAATACTCTCTTAAGCGTATGAATGAGATTTCGGCTGTAACGCCTTATGTCTGTAAGGTCGCGCCTTCTGGTCATTATCATGTCGCCGACGTTGATCGTGCGGGTGGTATTATGGCTGTTATGAAGCGTATAGCTGATTTCGCTAAGGCTGAGAAAAAGTCTCTCTATCTCCATCTTGATACACCAACGGTTTCGGGTAAGACGCTCGGCGCTCAGATTAAGGCTGCTAAGATTACAGATGACGATGTAATCCGTACTGTTGAGAACGCTTATTCTAAGGATGGAGGACTCGCAGTTCTTTGGGGTAATCTAGCCGAAAAGGGCTCTGTCGTTAAGAAGGGCGGCGTCGCGCCTTCGATGATGAAGTTTACAGGTAAAGCTATTTGCTTTGATAGCCAAGAAGAAGCTTGCGCCGGTATCTTAGGCGGCAAGGTTAAGCCTGGCCATGTAGTAGTAATTCGTTACGAAGGTCCTAAGGGCGGTCCTGGTATGCAAGAGATGCTCGCGCCGACATCGTATATTATTGGTCAGGGGCTTGGCGAGTCGGTCGCGCTCATTACCGATGGTCGCTTCTCTGGCGCTACTCATGGCGCATGCGTTGGTCACGTCTCGCCAGAGGCTGCTGAAGGTGGTCTTATAGGCTTACTTAAGAATGGCGATGAAATTACGATTGATATCCCTAAGCGTTCCATTAACGCGAACCTCACTAAGAGTGAAATAGCTAAGCGCGCTAAAAGCGCTAAGAAGTGGACACCTCGCATTAAGGACGGCTGGCTCAGCAGATATCAGCACTTTGTAGGTAATGCTTCAACAGGCGCGAGCTTAAAGGCTTAAAATCTTCTTTTTGGAGAGATTTAAATGATAAATAAGATTAACGCTGTATTATTAATTGTTCTCGCGGCACTTGGCTGTAATAGTCCAAAAATAACCGAAGCTGGCGCTTTTGATTGCGAAAAAGCGCCACAGAAGTTAAAGCCTTATCATGGACCAACTTTTGAGGTTTCTTCATGGAAGGGCGAAGTGTCGTATCATAAGATACATGATAAATTTACGGGGGAAGTTTTTAAATATTTTCCAGAGGGATCCTCTTCAAAAGATGGAGTTACTGTAGAGTTTAAGTCTACAGCTCCACTTATGTACAATAATTTTCAACACTCTGAACATTTGAGTAGTCGTTATGATGTTGTTTATGATTGTAATGATATGTGTGATGGCTATTCACCATGGAATGTCTGTAAGGTAACGGTCAGTAAGGATGCGAAGGCGGGTAAGGTTCAGTTTGGTCCGATGACGGTGAGAGTTGTCGACCGCGTATTGCCGCCTCCTGCAGAGTGGAAATACTTCCTCGATCTCTGGCAGCACCCCTGGGCGGTGAGCCGCTATTTCAACGTTGAACCGTTCAGTGGCGAACACTTTGAGAAGATGACGCCCGTGTACAAAACTCTCGCTGAGTGCGGCGTGAAGGCTCTGACGGTTACTCTTTTGGATTATCCCTGGAATCATCAGTGCTACGACGCGTACGAGTCGATGATCGGCCGCGTTAAAAACGATGACGGTTCGTGGTCTTTCGATTACACGATTTTCGATAAGTATGTCGAGTTTGGTCGTAAGTGCGGCATCGGTCCCGATATCGCCTGTTATACGATGTGTCCTT
>JAGBTH010000049.1 GCA_017631385.1 Kiritimatiellia bacterium | reverse complement strand
TTTACTGAACATGGAATAATTATGTTAGCCTCGGTATTGAATTCACCAACCGCTGTTGAAGCTTCAGTGCGAATAACAGATACATTTGTTACTATGCGTCGCACTCTCGCGTCAATCGCGCCGCTTTTGTCGCGTATTGAGGCTACGGAGCGGCGGCAGTTAAAGCTTGAAGATGCGCAGGTTGAAAATGAAGAGCGCTTTAAGTTGATACTTGACGCGATGCAGGATAAGAAGTTTCCTCCGCAGAAAGTATTCTTTGATGGCCAGGTTTATGACGCTTTTGAGCAGATGAAGAAGTTTGTACGCATGGCGAAGAAGGAGCTGATTATCATTGATCCGTATTTCGCTGACTCAGTTCTTCCGCTAATTGCACAAAAGAGAAAAGATGTTGAAGTTGTCGTTATTAAAAATTCACGCAATAAACTTCTTCATGATGTTGATGTCGCGCAGTTTAATGCGCAATATGCTAATTCGCTTACAGTTAAAGTTTCGGATAAGTTCCACGACCGCTTTCTTATCATAGATAAAACAACATTGATTCACGTGGGCGCGTCACTTAATCATCTTGGTAAGAAGTGCTTTGCTTTTTCATCGCTTGATAAGTCCAATATTTCAGATATTTTGGCGAAGATATGAAGGGGGCTGGTGCTTCCGTTGGGACGCTGTTACTTGATCTCGTTGTTCGGTTTTGTGCTTTCACGCCTAGACAAGATAGAACGCTTACTCCAGGGATGCCATAAGATTGTTATTGGTTGCGTGTGAGTGACTCTCTTACGCTTGCAAAACCTCACTCCTCACTCGTGACACATCCTAGCCTTCGCACTCATCATTGAGCGCCGCGCTTTTATTTTATCAGGTAAAGTGGTATAATTATGAATATTGAAAAACTTTAATAAAAGAGTAAAAATAATATAATAGATGACAGATATTGAGCAACGAGCTGCCGCGAAGAAGTTCGCTGAAGAATGGAAAGATCGTGGTTATGAGAAGGGTGAGACTCATGTATTTTGGGTTTCTCTTCTTCGTAATGTTCTTGGCGTTAAGGATGCTGAATCGTACATCAATTTTGAATCTCAAGTATCTCTCGCTCATACTGCTTTTATTGATGCGTATATTCCATCGACGCGGGTTATGATAGAGCAAAAGAGCGTTGATGTTAATCTTACTAAAGCCTTTAAGCAGTCCGATGGCTCTATGCTGACGCCGTTTGAACAGGCTAAGCGTTATTCCGACGAATTGGAGCTCTCTAAAAAGCCGCGCTATATCGTAGTGTGTAACTTCAAGGAGTTTCATGTTCATGATATGGAGCATCCTCATGATAAGCCAGAGGTGATTAAGCTCGCTGACTTACCTAAGGAATATTATCGCCTTACCTTTTTAGTCGATACGCGAAAGGCGCATTTAAAGCGCGAAATGGAGCTTTCGATCAAGGCTGGTGAAGTAGTTGGTAAAATCTATGATGCCGTTCTTAAGAAGTATCACAATCCAACGGCTGAATCAACGCTGAAGAGTTTGAACGTGCTTTGTGTAAGATTGGTGTTTTGTCTTTTCGCCGAGGATGCTGGCGTATTCGGAATCAAGAACCAGTTTCATGATTATTTAGCGCGTTTTGAGCCGCGCGATTTACGTAAAGCTCTTATTGAGCTTTTTAAGGTTTTAGATACTATAGAGTCAGAACGCGATCCATATCTTGATAGTGATCTCGCGGCGTTTCCGTATGTAAGCGGAGGGCTTTTCGCTGATGCTGATATTGAAATCCCGCAGTTTGATGATGATATTAAAAATCTCATTTTGGAGCGGGCGAGTGATGATTTTGACTGGAGCGAAATTAGCCCCACGATTTTCGGCGCGGTATTCGAGTCGACGTTGAATCCTGAAACGCGGCGTTCGGGCGGAATGCATTATACATCGATCGAGAATATTCATAAAGTTATCGGTCCGTTGTTTTTGGAAGATTTGACGCGGAGAGTAGATGATGTGTTGGGTGATAATGGTGGCGTTAATAAAAAACAACGCGCAGCATTACTCTCTTTGCAAGATGAAATCGCGGCGCTTAAATTCTTAGATCCGGCTTGCGGTTCAGGTAACTTTTTAACCGAGACTTATATTTCGCTTCGGCGACTCGAAAACCGCATAATCGCCGCGCTTCAGGGTAGCCAGAGTGAACTTGATTTAGGCGATGTAATAAAAGTATCCATCAATCAGTTCAGCGGTATTGAAATCAATGATTTCGCGGTAACTGTCGCCAAGACCGCGCTTTGGATTGCCGAGAGTCAGATGATGCGTGAAACCGAGGACATAGTTCATCGTTCATTTGATTTTCTTCCGCTTAAAAGTTACGCGAATATAGTCGAAGGTAATGCGCTGAGGATTGATTGGTCGAGTTTAGAGTCGAAGTCGAGAGTCGAAGTCGAACAAAGGATAGATAAAAATTCCAATGTTCAACTTGGACTTAAAACTTCGACTAACAATTATAATTACATCATGGGTAATCCTCCGTTTGTTGGATATTCTAATCAGTCGGCGGAGCAAAAAGCGGATATGCTCTCCATCTTTGTTGATGAAAAGGGTAAGCCGTATAAAACTGCGGGTAAACTCGATTATGTCTGCGCGTGGTACAGAAAAGCGGCGGATTATGTTTTAACCGCAAAGGACGCAAAGAACACAAAGGCGGCGTTTGTATCGACGAATTCAATCTGTCAGGGTGAATCGGTCGCGGCATTTTGGAAACCGCTCTTTGAAATGGGTCTTGAGATCGATTTTGCATGGCGAACATTCAGATGGGATAGCGAAGCGCATCTAAAAGCGCACGTTCATTGTGTGATTGTCGGGTTTCATGTAAATTTAAAAGGGTAAATAAAGATATGAAATTTGATGTTATTCCTGATTATCATTGTTGGATTGCTGATTTGAAAAAGCGTTATCGTGCTGTTCAGGTAAAAGCAGCAGTATCAGTAAATGTTGCGCTTATTGAGTATTATTGGAACTTGGGTAAGGATATAAGTGAGCGACATAAGGAATTGTCTTCATTAACATCTGACTTTTATTTACAGATAAGTGCAGATTTACAACGTGAGTTGCCTGACGTAGCAGGTTTTTCACCTCAGAATATACGTTATTGTAAGCGATTTTACGAGTTGTACGCTTCATTTTCTACATTTCAACAACTTGTTGAATGTGGAAAAAAGATGGAAAAGGCTCATTTTTTATCAGATAAACTATTTTGTATTCCGTGGGGACATCACTGTGTAATTATTGATAAAAGTAAGGGTGATTGTGATAAGGCTTTGTTTTATGTAAATCGCACACTTTCGCAAGGCTGGAGTAGAAGTGTTCTTTTGAATATGATTGGTACTGATCTTTATGAGCGAGAAGGTCGTTCACAGTCGAATTTCAGTCGTACAATGATCCCTGCTGATAGTGATCTTGCGCGGCAAATAACAAAGGATCCTTATATTTTTGCTGTTCAGGGTCTTACTGAGCCATATCGGGAGAAGGAGTTGAAGGCCGCTATTTGTGCAAATATTGAACATTTGCTTCTTCAGATGGGTAAGGGTGTTTCTTTTCTTGGAAGGGAATATCGGCTTGAGGTTGGTGGTGAAGAATTGTTTATCGATCTACTTTTTTATGTTATCCCATTGCGCCGTTATCTTGTAATGGAAGTTAAGATTGATAAGTTTACTTCAGCTGATTTTGGGCAATTGCAAGGTTATGTTTCGGCAGTAAATAGGCAACTTAATGTTCAAGGTGATAATCCTGCTATAGGATTACTAGTCTGTCGCGAGCATAATAGAGTTTTGGCGCAATATCTTATGGATGATGTTCCAACGCCATTGGCGATTTCTGATTATGAGCTTTTGAGGATATTGCCAGAGAAGATTACCTCTGACTTGCCATCTATTCAAGAGATGGAAGAAGAACTATCAAAAGGGAAATAGGCGTGAAACGAATATTTGATGGTGATAAGGTTATTGAAGCTGAGCATATCAATGGTTATTTGATGGATGGACCAGATGTGTGGGTCGAAAGTCGTACAAAACCGATTTGCGATGTGCCAAACGTAATAAAAGGAAGTAGCCCTGTTGATGATGGCAATTTCTTTCTTACAAAAGAAGAGGTCGATGAGTTAATTAAAAAAGAACCCAAGGCTCAGAAATATCTAAAAAGATTTTATGGGGCGAGAGAGTATTTACATAGCATAGATCGCTGCTGCTTATGGCTAGAAGGTGCGTCGCCATCTGAATTAAAAAGTATGCCAGATATAATGTCTCGAATCGCTAAAGTTAGAGATTTTAGGCTTAAAAGTACTAAAGCTGCGACGAGAAAATACGCAGATTATCCTACAAGATTTATGGAAATGAGGCAACCGAAAACTGATTATATTTTGATTCCTCGTCATACATCAGAGGGGCGAAAATATATTCCTTTTGGTTTTATGTCTTGTGATGTTATTTGTGGTGACGCAAATAATATGATTCCTAATGCGTCTTTGTTTCATTTTGGCGTTTTGACCTCATCGGTTCATATGGCGTGGGTTCGTTGTGTATGCGGTCGAATAAAAAGTGATTATCGTTATTCTAATGACATCGTCTATAATAACTTCCCTTGGCCGGAAGTTGGGGAACGGGGAGATTCAGAAAAAACTCCTAATCTCCAAAACTCCCAATCTCCCAGCAACGAAAGTAACCGCTCTGAGTCTTTGCGGCAAAAAATAGAATCAACCGCCCAATCAATTCTCGATGCGCGCGCGCGTTATCCCGACAGTTCCCTCGCCGATCTTTACGATCCTCTTACAATGCCGATAGAACTCCGCAAAGCCCACGCTGCGAATGATGCCGCGGTAATGAAAGCGTATGGTTACGCTCCCACTATGACCGAACCCGAAATCGTCGCCGACCTAATGACACGCTATCAAAAATTAACGATGGCTAATAGCTTGAAGGAACTTGAAATTAATAGAAGAGGTCTAAAATATGAGCGAGGAGCTGGAGGCTTGTCGAAATGACGCAGCCGAATTCGCCGCGTTCGCCTACGCAGAAGTATAGGCTTACTGCGAAGGGGAAACACATTTCAGTTTAAGAAAGGAGAAGATAAAATGGAAATCAAAATTGTTAAAAAAACTTTTATGAATATGCGGAATGTATTGATGTTGTTCTTTGTCGTATTGGTATTCAATAATCCTCTATTTGCGGAGACGGCGTTCGAAGCGGTTGTTAAAGGCTTGGGCGAATTTACTGTTTCGCGCGCTGACGCGGAGGATGCCTCATATAAGATTCGCTATCCTAACGCTGGCCCTCATAAGGGTGGTGTTCAGGTTTATGAAGATAGGTACATATCGTATTCAGCGCGAATGAATTTAGTTAGGCGCGGCTTAACGGATAAACTCCCTAAACGGACTTTATATAAGGATTGTTACGTTTGGATAACGGGTGATGGTATTGAGAAGAATGTGGAATATTCGCAACTTCCTTACTTTCATTCTGGTTACGGGCTTTATCCATCTGATGATGTTCCTAAATTTATGAGTGAATGGCGTAAGATGTATGCTACCGGTAAAGATCGCGCCTATACATTCCGTTTTCTCCCCGATCACGACGATAACCGCACTCTTGTTTTTATTGACGGATCTTTAGTCGGGAGTCTCCCCGGCGTCAACCCCGTTACGGATGTGCGCAGTACGAATATGACGATTGTAAAGAAGGGAACTATTGAAGTTCTCTCTAAGATCGGTATATTTTCTCTTCCCGTTCTCGATCCTGCGCGTCCTCATCCGCTTCTTGCGAAAGGTGCTAAATTGTCGATAGGCTCAGGCGTTAAGAAGTTCGACAATATTTTAATCGACGTATGGAAGCCTGAGAATTCTGTAGACCAGT
>JAGBTH010000048.1 GCA_017631385.1 Kiritimatiellia bacterium | reverse complement strand
CCCGTAGGCTTAAACATGCCGTGATAATCGATAAGCATCTTCTCCTTAGCGCAAGCATCGGCGAACTTCCAGAGGAAGTCGAGGCATAACGCATCATCGCGATCCATGAAGTCGACCTTAAAGCCCTTAGCGCCGAGCTTAGCGAAGTGCTTAGCGACGCGCTCTTCTTCGCCGACGATCTGTGCCCAAGCCATCCAAAGAATAATGCCGACGCCTTTCTTCTCGGCGTACTTGATGAGGTGTTCAACGTCAACCTCAGGATTGTATTTCCAGATGTTAAGCTTCTGGCTCCAGCCCTCATCGAAAATTACGTATTCAACGCCTTTCTTCGCGGCGACGTCAATGTAGTATTCGTAGCTCTTAGTATTGCAGCCCGACTTAAAGGGAACGCCCTGAAGATTCCAGTTGTTCCACCAGTCCCAAGCTACCTTACCTGGCTTAACCCAGCTGAAGTCTCCTTTAGCGGGAGTAGCGAGCGCCCAAACGAGATCATTGGCAACGAGTTCAGAAGCATTGTCAGCGAGCATAAACGCGCGCCAGGGGAAAGTGCGCGTACCCTCAGTCTTAACGAGATAATCGCCGCGCTTTGTAACGCGCTCATAACGAAGACCGCGCTTCTCGCTGTAAGGCTTTTCGCTATCCCAGTTCATGTAAATGTACTCTTCGGGGATTTTAGCGAATGTTCCTTCAATTTTAACGGACGAATCCGCTTGGGCAGTAGAAGAACTAAAGTTCCAACCGGGATAGTTGACTAAATCAGACTCGGTAACGCATACTGCCGTTCCGTCTTCAAGCGTATAAACGAGCGGCAGATAGCCGATCTTGTTTTTAGGAACCTTAAAATCGCTGGCCAAATGCTGTTCGGGGATGCTCTCCCAGCTATTCTGGAGGGGATCGACCTTAACCATCCTATCCTTATCCCAGAAGCCATCGCCGTGAGTGAAGTTAGCGTAAACTTTACATTTTGAATCAGGAATCGTAAAGGCCGCTTTCTCGTCTCTTATGGTAATCTCGCCTTTTTTGTTCGTCTCCCAACGATAGGCGACACCGTCATTACGGGCGATAAGTCTTACGGCCAATCCCCAACCCTTGAAATCAATGAGAGTTTCGTTGGCCGAAAGATCGACTTTCGACTTTTTGTAAACTGCGGCATCGGCGACACCTTCGATCTTACGCTTGGTTATCTGATTTGAGTTCACCATCCTAGCGTTGGTTAACATTGTATTGTTAACTATAAGCCCGACTTCGGTCTTGGCGACGACAGTCTTCCCGTCGCGCGTTACCGTGTACGCAAGCGGATCAAAACTGAAGCAGATTTTATTCTTACCGTCGGGCGAAACGGCACTCGCGCAGGTTTTATAAACAGAGCAACAACCTGTAGTACCTAAACCCAGAATCATTGCGGCAAAAGCCATAACCATCATAGTTTTTTTCATATGTATCTCCTTAAAGAATTTAGATTAACGCATTATACCATAAACAAACTGCTAAGTGTGTTTAAAACTTATGATAAAGAGTGATTTTACCATATAATGGGAGTAATATTCTTTTCGCTTAAATAGGCGTTAGCCTTCGAAAAGGGCTGTGAGCCGAAAAATCCTCTTCGCGCTGACAAGGGTGAAGGGTGGGCTGATTCTATGACTAAATGGCGTGAGCGATCTATAAAGGCGCCTTTCTTTTGGGCGTATGCCCCCCATAATATAAAAACTAAGTTTTCGCGTTTATCGGCGAGAGCTTTTATGGCAGCGTCAGTAAATTCTTCCCAACCTTTTTTTTGGTGAGAGCCTGCTTTATGCGCTTCTACGGTTAATGTAGCATTTAGTAATAAAACTCCTTGGTTGGCCCAAGAGAGTAAATCAGGCATTTTACCTAGCTCCTTTGCAATGTTTTTTAGCGAAGGAGGGGCTTTAACGCTTGGAGGAACGTAAAAGCATAGCCCTTGGGCTTGGTCAGGCTCATGATAAGGGTCTTGGCCTAGTATAATGACTTTTACCTTATTAAATGGCGCTAAATTAAAAGCTTCAAATATTTTATCTTTAGAAGGATATACAGTTGTCGATGAGTATGCAGTATCTACAAAGTTCATCAACTCTGTAAAGTAAGGCTTTTCAAATTCTGGAGCGAGAATATCGTTCCAGGTACTTTCATTAATAAATTTCATAGAAGGTATTTTATCACATAATTTTAGATTAAAGAACTAGAAGATAATAAAACGTGTGGTTTCCAAAAGTAAACGAATAAATTACGTTCGTTTACTACCCATAAAGATTAGCTATAACAGAAGAGTACAAGATTTCTTCCTCTACCCTCCCCGGGGAGGGGACGTGCGTTTACTTTCAGAATCTCATAGATGAT
>JAGBTH010000047.1 GCA_017631385.1 Kiritimatiellia bacterium | reverse complement strand
CCCATCTCGAGCCGACCGAGCGAAAAAATTTTTTTTTCGTTTTTCCCGCCAAAAATTTTTTGCCGAAAAATTCTTATCGACAGAGTTATCAACATGTTTACACGGCATATTACACATTTTCTAAAACTCCTCTAAACATTTTCACATTTACATCTCATTTACTATGAGAAATTTACACAGCTACCGTTCTCCGTGGAACAACCTGGCGCCTCACGATCCGCACCAGGTCCGCGATTCTCGCGCCCATCCGCAGCCGACTCGCGCGCGCGCGGATTTTCCCCTTCATTTAATCCATTAAGCGCCTCGTCAAAAACATCAACTACATCAATAATCTCGCCAACTTCTACATCATCGCGCCCATTTTTTTTAGCTTCAGGAACTTGACCATCAAGTGTATCTACTGTCTTAATTACAGATAAGAGCGCTTCCACGCCTATTTCTTTGCATTTTTCTTCATCTTCAAGGCGATCTTGAATGATTTCTAAGGCACGTAATTGCAACACTTTTCGAGAACGAGAAGCCTTATTTCTCAAAAAAAGAGCGGCGGCCGCAGCTTGCGACTCACCGCTCTGGGACTTTAAAATCATATCTCGGATCGCGCGTACCGTGTTGACGCTAAGATAAAGTGCCGCAGCTACTGAGCGCTCCGATAATCCATTGTTAAAAAGAAGGCGCGCCGCGCTTTGGAACACTCTTTGATGCTGCTTAAATAATCTTTCAGCTGTGTAAATCTTCTCGTCACGCATATCGAACTCACCAGGACGCGCGTCAACGCCTGTAGCGAGTTCTTCCATGCCGGGCAACATAATCTCATCAGACATATCGCGCCATCCTCTCGAGCCCTACAAGCCAGTCTCTCAGCGACGCTCGGCGGATCATTCGTCGTCCACCGTCTCTCACCGGCGGAATGAAAGCCAGGCCGAGTCGCCCTCGAGACGCAGCATACTGGTCGAGCGCGGCCGCGATTCTATCGCGCCCAAGCTTCGTCAGCTTCGCAGCTTGAGACACATTCAGAAGCTCAACATCCTCTGTCTCAGTTCTGATCATTTATACATTCCCGCCCAACGTTTACCGTTGACAATATCCATCACGATCGCCGCGTCACTCGCATTCGCCGGGACCGCAGCTGAAACCGTGTACATCCCCGAATCCGTATCAACCGACGCGACCTCACGCCCGTGCATCTCTACAGCCTTACCAACAGCCAGCTCCTCGAGAAACGCGAGCTGCACGTGTTCGCCTTGCCGCCCAATCACAGCGACAATACGCTTCTTCGCGCCCTCGAGCGCCGGCGTCGCGTAGTAAACTCCACCAATCTCTAATGCATATGCCATGTTAAGCCTCCAATCCTTTAATTGCTAAAGACGCCGTCGCCTCAACGCCTTTAAGGACCTCGAGAAGATCAGCCTCATTCTTGGCCTCATCGTCGCCCTGATGCGAAAGCGCGAACGTGATCCGCGAGCCAATCTTGGCCAGCGCACCGCGATACCGTTCCAATTTCTCAATATCAGCCATCTTAAACCCCCTTTAGAGCCAATATAGAAGATTCATAAAAATAAAAGATACCGCCAGAAAAATAACAGAGTAAGTAAGGCATTTCATCTTGCTTCGCAGGGTTGCGACTTCGTTAAAAAGGCAAGCTAAAGACTTTAACGTTAGAAGTAAAGTCTCTGTCTTTACCTCGACTACGTCATTTTTGATGTTTAGCTCATTAAGCTCTTTCGAATTATCAACTTCATTAGCCATAACTTTTACCTCCTTAATCCCCAATGGGGAGCCGCTGTGTCGCTCGCGGCGCTCGCCGGAACCGTCCGCACGACCAGCGGTTCCGGAACGCTGGCCAGCGCCTAAAATCTAATCAAAGTGTCGCGACACTATTGGGCAAAAATAAAGCCTTTCTAACTACCGGCGTAAACAACTGCTTTTCAGTGTCGCGACACCTTGCAGGCGACAAAAGGTTTTTCACCTTCTGAATAAATTCTTCCGGGGTCATTCCTGAAGCCTTAGCTGCGATTGCGATCTGGTTATGCATTACGAACTCCTTTCTTTTCGGCATACGCTGCCTTAATAATTTCTATTGCTGGTTTATACTCAGCTACGACTTCACCATTTTCTAAAATACCAAGTTCGGTAGCCTTCTTACGAACGCCATCCATCATGATATTTGTAGCGGTGTCGCCACTCTGATCTACAACCAGTGCGAGTAATGCTCTAAAATCTTCATCGACGTATAAGCCAATGCTGATTTTACCTTCTCGATGTTTTCCTTGTCTACTCATGTCGTGCCTTTTATTCGTGCGTGTTAAATTATCTCAAAATTGAGATAACGCCAGAATTATAGCACAGTGTCGCGACACTCGTCAACTACAGTTTTTGACTTTGATTATTTTTGGTATAATATTACGGCACGACAAATCTAAGTTTAGACTTCTATGGATGTAATAGTTACCATAATAATAATAATAATAGGTAGTTTTCTTTTGTATTTACTAAGAGAGTATCTTCATTTGATTTTCTTGGGTTCATTGGTTATTTATGGCTTATATCGATTGATTGCATGGTATTGGAAAGAAAAACTTAACGAACAGGTTTTTGCTCAACAACGTGCATTTGAAGAGCATTTTATTTCTAAACAGAAAGATGAGATAAGGCAACAACTAAAAACAGAAATGTTTGAAGAAGCTAATAATATATACCACAATAAACGGCTATTAGCTGAAGCATACTATTTAAATCAACTAAAAGATATAAAGTTGATTGTTGAAGAAGTTCTGAAGTCGAATCCTAATAACGAATATATCGCTAACATTTTAACGGATGCATCTAGTTTGATTTTATATAATAAAATGTCCGACCTAAGCTATAAAGCCCCTTCTACTGCGGCGGCTATTAAAAAGAAATTTAACGAGCAAGCGCGTCAATGGCAAATTGATGCTCGTAAATATAAATATCAAGTGCTTTTATACGAATCTCTATTCCCTGGCTTATCTGAATTTGAAATCCAAGAAAAGATTCCTGACACTGAAGAAAACAAAAAACCTATAGATTGGTTACCAGAAAAAGAATATCGCAAACTTACGAATGAACAGAAAAACGAACGTTGTCAAAAATCATTGGATCGATATATTAAAGGATCTAAAAGCAAATGGGAAGTTGGCAGAGATTATGAACTTTATGTAGGGCATTTATTTAGGAAGGCTGGCTGGAATGTTATTCACAACGGCATATCTGAAAAACTGCAAGATATGGGGCGCGATTTAATTTGCCATAAAGAAGGTGTCACCTGTATTGTTCAATGCAAATTTTGGGCGCAGCATAAAACAATCCACGAAAAACATATTGCACAACTATTTGGTACAACACTATCTTACGCGGTTGAAAATAACATGCCGAGTCTATCGGTAGGAAATATCGGAAATTCTTCACGTCGTGTCGTACCAGTTTTTGTCACATCGACAAAACTGTCCGACACGGCAATGCAATTTGCCAACGCTTTAAAAGTTGATGTTCGCGTAATTGAATTTGACCCGCATTCTTCTGAATTCCCAAGAATAAAATGTAACATTGGTAAGGAAGGAAAGATTTTTCATCTACCGTTCGACCAATTATATGATCGAGTGATTATATCTGGACCTGATGAATTTTACGCGACAACTGTTAGCGAAGCAGTTGCAAAAGGATTTCGCCGCGCTCATCGTTGGTTTGGCAACAATGCTCAATCATCTACCTAAAACACCTCAGCTTCTCCTTCATTGAGTAACGATCGACGCCGCGCTTGCGCTTCACGCTCGCGAATGCCGCGAGCAGATGAAACACGCTGCACCTGGCTCGAAGACATTCTCGCGCGTGCGCACACGGCTCGCACGCCGTCGAAGTCAGAACTGCTCTTGCCAGCCTGGCTGCATTTCGCCGGCGGAGGATCTCATTCGCCGCGGCGACGTTTACATAATTCTCGAGACTCCTCGGAATCGTCACACAGCTTTTATGGCTGTGCTCATAATCATTCTTGCTCATGGTCTGAACCCCCATAAGAAAAGCGACGACAAAATAGGGTTCAGCTATTTCGCCGTCGCAAAGTATGGTT
>JAGBTH010000046.1 GCA_017631385.1 Kiritimatiellia bacterium | reverse complement strand
GTATATGCCAAGATATAACCTTACGAAAAATAAGATAAACGCCGCCTAAAATAAGCGCGATCGCCGAAACTTCGCCAATACATCCGGGCATATTACCGATAAGAAGATCCCAAAGCTCTGGAATTGCCCCTTGAGCGGCATGAGGAGTCGCCGATGAAGTAGCAACAGCTTCGAACATGGGTTTCATCGAAGCTAAGGGAGTAGCGGTAGTAATAGCATCAGGAGTCTTCCACCAAAAAGGCTTAAGCCAAGTTGTCATGGGACCTGTAAATGAAATTAAGAGGAACGCGCGCGCAGCAAGAGCCGGATTAAATGGATTTTTACCTAAACCGCCAAAAACCTGTTTACAAATCGTAATAGCGAATATAGAGCCGACAGCCGCCATCCAAAGCGGTAAACCCGCCGGCAAATTAAGCGCGAGCAAAAGCCCCGTTAGAACAGCTGAAAAATCCCCGATAGTCCCTTCGCGCTTCATAGCTAAACGGCACATCGCTTCAACAGCAACACATGTCGAGATACAAACTGCAATCGTCCATACAGCCGGCATACCGAAAAACCATATTCCCGCGGCAGCCGTAGGTAAAAGCGCAATTATAACATCTAGCATAATGCGCGAAACGCTCGCATGCGAATGCGCATGCGGGCTAGAACTTAAAATAAAATGAGGTGCTAAATCTTTTGGCTTCATATGTGAATATTATAACATATACGCGCCCAAACGTGGTAATTTTAATAACTACGATATCTTATTCTATATTTATTGCACCTTGGCGCAGAATTTTAAGCTCGCCACTTGAACTTATAGCTACAACAGTAGACGCGACGCCGCCTGGGCTAACTCCACCATCAACAACAAGATCAGACGATAATCCTACTGAGTTAAGAGCCTCCGTAGCCTCTAGCGCTGCTTGAGATCCAGAGAGATTAGCGCTGGTAACTTTTAATACACCACCGCACTTTTCAATAAGTTTACGAGTCCATTCAAAATTGGGGACGCGAAACGCCTCTGTAGAATTATTATTCGAAAGAACTAGCGTGAGAGCTCCCGGCCAGTGACAATCGGCTAATTCAGTCGCCTTAGAATTTAATTTAAATCCATATCTTATCACCGCGTCAATATCCGAAGCTAAAAAAGCTATCGGTTTTTTTTCTGAGCGACCTTTTATAGTATAAAGGCGATTTACAGCTTCAGGAAAATTGGGGTGAGCTGCAATCCCATAAACCGTGTCAGTTGGAATTACAACTACACCTCCTTCTAGAAGTGTCTTGGCGGCTATCTCTAGCCCAGTTGAATCACAACCAACAATTTTCATTTATAGCCCCATCTCAGTTAAAATTCTTACTGCTAATTTTACCATTTCTACACAAGGGCGCTTAGCATAATATGCCTGAGTTCGCTCTTCAGGAGCTCCACCTTGAGTAGCTCCGGTACCCTCTAATAGTTCGCTGCAGATAATTGATCCGCACTCCTCTTTAAAGCGGCGACAAAAATCTTGGACATAGCCGTAAACTACAGCTTTATCATCACCATACTCTAAACCAAAAACCAACGAAGCCCCAGAGACGGCGCCACATACTTCACGCATACGCCCTACGCCACCGCCTAAACCACATGAAATTTTAGAAGCAACATCATCACTAAGACCATACTTATCGGCAAATGCTAAAAATACAGCCTGAGAACAATTTTTACCACTCTTAAATAATTCTTCAGCCTTTAATTCGCGATTATTCATTTTATTTAATCCCTATTTCTTTCAGCATTTTTTCAAATTCATCCAAAGAAACGCCAACTAAGATAATTCGTTTAGTTTTTGATGTTTCGCCAGATTTAAATTGTACACGCGACTTCGGTAAGTCAAAAGCATCTGCTACTGTTTCGATAAGTTCCTTATTCGCCTTACCATCAACAGGAGCAGAACGGATACGAACCTTAATCGCATCAGCTAAGACTCCTTCTATACCTGCTCGAGACGAACGAGGTTGAGCTCTCACGCTGACAATTACGCCTTCAGGACATTCAGTATAAAAACTCATCTCGTGACACTCCCTTTAATTGCAACCTTCAAGGGCCTCAGCGATCTCAACACTCGTCAAATCTCTAAATTCACCTGGCTGAAGATCTATGGGAAGAGTTAATGAACCAATAGCAACGCGTTTAAGCGAAAGTACAACTAAATGCGCAGCTGAGCACATATAGCGTATTTGGCGTTTACGACCTTCTTTAAGAATGAATTTTAGAGTTGTTACATTATTGAATGTTTCACCTACTACGCTTACCGGAACAGGACGCGTCATATACCCGTCGGGCATTTTAACTGATCCCCTTAAAATATCTAACTTATCATCACTCCAACGACCGGCAGCCTTTACGATATAAGTTTTATTATGCCCAAAGCGCGGATGAGTCAATCTATTGGTCAAATCCCCATCATTGCTCATTAATAGAAGCCCCTCGGAATCTTTATCGAGCCGCCCTACAGGAACCAGCCTCTCCTTAATAGAGCCCTTAATGATATCAGAAACCGTCTTACCTCCAAAGGGATCACTCGTCGAGCTTAAAACGCCTACAGGTTTGTAAAGCATTATTGTACGTTTTTTTTCTGCGGCAGTAATCTTTTCGCCATCTACAGCAACGATAATAGCCTCGGGATTAAAACGTGCGCCAGGCTCGCGAATTACAATTCCATCAACAGTAACTCGCCCCGCTTCAATTATTTCAGCAGAGGCTCTGCGCGAAGCAACGCCCGCACGCGCGAGTATATTTTGTAATCTTTCTTCAATCATACTACTATATCGACTTAACAAAAATCGCACTCATATTTGTATTGAGTGCGATTTGATTGTTTAATATGGTGGACCCGGCGGGACTTGAACCCACGACCCGGAGATTATGAGTCACCTGCTCTGACCGACTGAGCTACGGGTCCATCAATTCGCATATTTTATCATATTCCTTCCAAATACTCAACCCCCCCCCCTCACACACCCCTAGGAGAGAGAGGAGGCGTCTGCAAAATTTAACGAAACTTCGTTAATGGCCAAAAAATGAGTAAATCCGATCATCTATAAAAATCCGCATAAAATTCTGCAAATGTAAAGTCTTAACATAAAAAATCGGTCAAATTTACAGCGAAAAAAACCTCTAGTTTTTATATCTAAAAAGCTCTAGTTTTACTACACCCCAAATCCACCCCAAAAACCCTCGTTACGAGCTCGAAACCGAGAAGTGCGCACCTCTCGGTCGAGAAGTGCGCACTTCTCGGG
>JAGBTH010000045.1 GCA_017631385.1 Kiritimatiellia bacterium | reverse complement strand
GGTCGCTAAGGCGACCGAAGGTGAAAGCCTCGCGCAGACATTCTGTTTTCTCGAGTATCGATAAGTAAAAGCTAAGAAAGCGCGACTCATTTACGAGTTGCGCTTTTTTTGTTATTAGAAGATTCTACTTGCATTTAATCTGCAATTTTTGGTAAAATATTCGCCAATTGTGAAGTCGGGGGAATAAACCGGCTTCCCAGTTTGGGAGAGGTTCTCGAACTGAATAGCGGACAAAACCCCGGATAAAGGGCACAAATCCGTAAGAAAAAGGAAAATAAAAGATGCAGAAGAGCTATCGTGCTCCGAACCCTGGTGACAATCGTCAGTGGTTCCTCATCGACGCGAAGGGCCAGTCTCTCGGTCGTATCGCTGTCGTTATTGCTAACAAACTCCGCGCTAAGGATCTCCCTACCTTTGATCCCTCTGTCGACGCTGGCAGCTTCGTTATCGTTACGAACGCCGCGCTCGTCAAGCTCACTGGTAATAAGGAAGAGCAGAAGGAATATCAGCGTTACAGCGGTTTCCGTAATGGTCTTAAGCGTTTCAGCGCTGCTGAGATGCGCGCCAGCCACCCTGACCGCATGATTAAGGAAGCTGTCTGGGGTATGCTCCCGAAGAACAATATCGCCCGCAAGATGATGACGCGTCTTAAAGTCTTCGCTGGTGCCGAACACACTCACGCCGCGCAGAAGCCGGTAGAAATCAAGCTCTAAGGAGATAATTTAAAATGGCTACCAAGAAAGCAATTGCTGCCGGAACTGGCCGTCGCAAAACCGCGACTGCTCGCGTCAACCTCGTTGAAGGTACTGGCGTTTGGACCGTTAATAAGGTCGCTCTTAACGATTATATTTCTTCTGAGGCTCTCCGTGATTACCTCAAGCAGCCTGTCGCTATCGCTGGCTTCGATATGTCTAAGGTCGATGTCGTAGCGTTCGCTAAGGGCGGCGGTATCTCCGGTCAGGCCGGTGCGATTCGTCACGGTCTCGCTCGCGCTCTCGTTCTCGCTGATGAGGCGACGCGCGCTGCTCTTAAGAAGGCTGGTTGCCTTACTCGTGACAGCCGCATGAAAGAGCGTAAGAAACCCGGTCAGCCCGGTGCTCGCAAGCGCTTCCAGTTCTCGAAGCGTTAATTCCGCGACAGGTGCCCGGATACGAGAGGTATGCGGCGGGGGAGACTTCGCCGCGACTCTTGCGCCGGGCATCCGTTTTTTGTTCTTTAAGTGCCTCACGTCAGCCGCGTGAAGTTTTATAGGTGTATGATATGGCATTTGGATTTTTAAAGAAGCTTATTTCGCTTTTTACTGGCGGTAATAAGGCTAAGAATAAAGACGATTCTCATAAAAATGGCAAGTCGCGCCGCAATAAGAAGAGCGGTAATCAGCAGCGCAACGATGAGAAGAATCGTCAACGTCGTAATGACAATAAGCCTCGTCAAGGTGATCGTCGTCAGAATAATCAGGGTAATACCTCCCGTAAAGGAGGCGATACTCGTCAGCAGAATTTTAAGCAATCGCGTAATGAGCGTCGCGGTGACTCTTCTCGTCATAATCGCTATGATCGTGGTCGTAAGGGACCTCAAAGTGTTAATACCGCCGCTAATCAGATGCGCCCGGGCGGTGTAATTTCAGATCAGGAGATAGCTCAGCGTAAAGCTGCTCATGAGGCTTGGGATCCATCTAGCTTTGCAGTCGAGCCTATGGAGGGTAAAAAGCGTTTTCACGATTTTGATCTTCCTAGCGAGGTTATGCATGGTGTAGCGGAGCTAGGGTTTAAATATTGTACCGAGATTCAGGCATTATCGCTCGAACAAGCTCTCGCTGGTAAGAATATCGCCGGTAAGGCTCAGACTGGCTCTGGTAAAACCGCGGCATTTTTAGTCGCGATTTTAACGCGCTATTTACGTACTCCCGAAAATCGCGCTAAGACAGGCGGAGTTCCTAGAGCGCTCGTTATCGCTCCAACGCGCGAGTTGGTTATTCAGATTTGTAAGGACGCCGATAAAATTGGTAAGTATTGTAATCTTCGCTCTCTCGCGATTTATGGCGGCATGGATTATGATCGTCAGCGCGAGGAGGTTTTAGGCGCTCCTGTTGATCTTTTAGTCGCAACTCCCGGTAGATTATTGGATTTTGTTAAGACGCGCGTTATTGATCTTTCGAGTGTAGATACTCTCGTAATTGATGAGGCTGATAGAATGCTTGATATGGGCTTTATACCTGATGTAAGGCGCATTATGAGCTATTTGCCGCCTAAGGATAAGCGCGCGACGATGCTTTATTCGGCGACTCTTAATGATACGGTTATGCGTTTAGCGCTTAATTGGATGGAAGAGCCATATAAAGCCGAGGTTGAAAGCGAGACCAACGCGACTGATACGGTTCGTCAGGTCGTATATATTGTTAGGTCGAAGGATAAATTTAAAGTCTTGTTCAATCATATCGCTCTTCACCCAGAGGCGAGAACGATCGTTTTCTGCAATCGTAAGTTGACGACTGATGATGTTTATTCATCGCTTAAATCTCGCGGCGTTTCAGTTGAGATGCTCTCGGGGGATGTTAATCAGAATAAGCGTCTTAAGGTTCTTGATGCCTTCCGAGATGGCGAGGTTAAGGTAGTTGTTGCTACTGATGTTGCTGGTCGCGGTATTGATATTAAGGGGCTTGAATATGTAATTAACTTCGATTTCCCATACGAAGCTGAAGATTATGTTCACCGTATTGGTCGTACGGGGCGCGCTGGTTCAACGGGTATCGCCATTAGCTTCGCTGATGAAGACGAGAGCTTCGCGATTCCAGAGATTGAAGAGTATATTAAAGAGCCCTTAAAGTGCACGATGATTCAAGACGACGATCCGCTTCTAAAAGAGGTTCCGCCGCGTGGAACGAAACTTGGCGAAGTTGATAGTGCTGCTCGTGAGACAGTTGACGCTCGTGAGGCTGTTGGCGAAGAAGAGAAGGCGGCTGCCGCGGCGATTACGGGCGTTGTCGCTAATGCGAATGCTACGACTGCGGATGGAACGCCGGCTGTTCTTAAAGAGGATGCACTTCAGCGTAAGCTCCCAACCTTCGAGAATGCTCATGAACCTAAACCTCCGATGCCTGATGAGAGTGATGTTTACTCTAAGCCTGTTGAACAGACGGCTAAGACAGAAGAGTTTACGGTTTAGTGGTTAGTCGTTAGTGGTTAGTGATGAAGTTATCGGTAGTTATAACGACTAAAAATGAGGCGGCGAATATAGCCGCCTCTATTCATTCATTCGATGCTGCCGTAGCGCGCGGCGACGCTGAAGTTATAGTTGTTGATAACGCTTCAACTGATGATACTAAAAAAATAGCGTTAGAGTTAGGCGCGGCAGTTTATGATAAGGGGCCAGAGCGTAGCGCTCAGCGTAATTTAGGCTGGCAGAAGTCTCGCGGCGAATGGGTTATTGTTTTAGATGCTGATATGATAATCCCTCCTGAGACGGTCGAAGAGATTTTGTCAGTTACTCAGGGCGATGCGTATTGGATACCTGAGGTGCGCACGGGGAGCGGTTTTCGCGTTAAGGCTCGCAATTTCGAGCGTAGTTTTTATGATGGTACGTGTGTTGATGCGCTTAGACTTTTTCGTAAGAGTGTACTTGAATCTACTGGTGGCTATGATGAGAATCTTATTGCGGGGCCTGAGGATTGGGAGCTCGATATTCGTGTTCTTGCTACGGGTGCTAAATGTGCAGTTTTAAAGAATCATCTTATTCATAACGAGAAGCGCCTGACCTTTAAGAAGATGCTCGAGAAGAAGGCGTATTACACTAAGAGTTTTGCAGCGTATAAAGAGAAGTGGCGCGGGCACATCGCAGTTCGTCGTCAATTTTCGCCGTGGTATCGCTTTGTTGGTGTTTTTATTGAGAATGGTAAGTGGAAAAAGATACTTCGCCATCCTATACTTTTTTTAGGCGTAATTTTTGAACGCGTCGCTGTTGGTTTAGTTTATCTTTTTAATAAAGACTAAA
This sequence comes from Kiritimatiellia bacterium, assembly GCA_017631385.1. Lineage (GTDB taxonomy): Bacteria > Verrucomicrobiota > Kiritimatiellia > RFP12 > UBA1067 > UBA1067. The sequence continues at coordinate 10,857 of JAGBTH010000045.1, read as the reverse complement.
ATAAAATACCCAGAGTCGCTTATGCGAATCTGGGTATTTAGTTACGTTAGGTTATCTTTTTTAGTGAAGTACAATATATCCAGAGGCGGGGCACTTAATGCGGTTAAGCCCCTCGTTAGCAGTCGTTTCGCCAACTTTTTCGCTAAGAGTATTGTAAACTTCAACTTTAGCTGGCTTTTTAGCGAGCTCGATTACGAGTGAGTTAGCCGCGGTCGCATTAACGATATAAGTGGCACGATTATCATTAGGAACTTTAACAGTTAAGCTATCGGCATGAACTGTAAAGATACGCTCTTTATCGTCCCAGCCTTCGAGAAGGAGGTAGTCAGACTCAGCGAAATGCGGCTTAAAGCCACCCTTTAAAAGAGCGCTACGATGTTTAACCGTAAATTTAAGCCAGGCATCAATCATCTTCAAGTGTTCTGGCGGTAGGTCTCTAAGCATCATTGAATATTGGATGACGCTAAAAAGACAGTTGATGACATTGCGCGCTGCGCCTTCGGTCGTTTCGCCAGGGTTCCACTCAAGCATATCGGCATGAACGGCGCTCTTGCCAGAGGTCATGCGGAGTTTAGAGATTCCAATTCGGTTGGCGGTAAAGTTACCAGGGCAGTCGGCGACGCGCATCATATTACCATATTGGCGGATACCAGGGCCAATATATGCTTGGCGAAATTCAATGAGAATTCCAGGTTTAATAGCATTGAGTCGGCTGTAGACATCCTTCATGAGTTTGTCGACTGCTTCGGGTACTGTGTCGATGTCGCGACCTTCGCCGCGGAGCTTTTCGTTTTTACCTCTGAACGCGTCAATGAAGTCGAGTTTAAATCCGTCAATATTCCATTCTTTAAGGGCTTTTTCGTATGTGCCGATGAGAAATTCGCGGACTTCAGGGAAACGCGGATCGAGAATCGCCGCGCCTTCATGGTTGACCTCGGCGAGATATTTGCCTTTGAATCTCTCATAGTTTTTGGAGTTTTTACCGACGAAGGGGACTGAGTACCAAACCATATACTTCATGCCGAGATCTTGAACTTTCTTTACATGTGAGGCCATATCGGGGAAGCGCATTTTCGAAACTTCCCAATCGCCGTTGAACGCGTAACCGCGATTAGTATCTTCTGTCTCCCAGCCATCGTCTACAATGAGAACTTTCATGCCGAGTTTCGCCGCGATAGCACATTCTTTCTCAATTTGATCAGCGAAGACGTTCTGATGGAAGCAGTACCAGGTTGAATAGAGAGGATCGAACGCCGCGTCAGGAACATCAGCGATTTCGAGATTCGCTGTTTTTGTCATCCAATCTGCTGTCTCAGGGATGATTTCCGAATAGTGCTTTTTGCGCCAGTCGTAGCGAACACTAACCGAATACGACTTAATCGGCATCTCCTTTTTAGTGAAGAAGTTGAATTTAATAGGCAAAATCGAACCCTCCTCGCGAACTCCGCCGTGAAATTCGACTAGGCGCTTTACCTCACTTGATGAAACAGTAAGTTGATTTTCACCGCTTTCTGAATAAAACGTATAAAGAGGCATCCACGACGCGAGATTAGAAGGGCGTTTCGACATCCAGTCTGGGGGAATCATTGTATCATAAAACGCGGGAACCCAACGATGCGAAATATTGACCTGGGGGATAGTGAGAGCAACAGTAAATTTAGGTGGGGTAGCTGGCTCGTCACTCTCAAGCTTTACAATAAGTTCACCTACCTCGCTCGAAGGCTTAATACTCTCAATATTGAATTTCCAAGTTCCTGCGTCCTGGCATGAAATTAGAACATCAGCCGGAGCGATCCCCTTAATGGTTTTATTGAATTCCGCCGCGATGAGAGTTGAGGCGAAGATAAGTGTAGTAGAAAGAATTATTTTTTTCATAATATGTGAAGTATAACCTATAGGATATAAGATTGTCAATCTTAGTTGGCGATTGTCTTGTCACCGATGAGAGGTACTTGCACAAAAACCACAATTTTTGATAAAATATATACTTCACCCCTCAATGTGCACAGTTAACAAAGTGGCCGTTTACCACACTTCAGGCGCCTTGGGTAGGGTAGAGTGTACACTTTTTCACCCATTAATAATAAAATAAGGTAAACCAAAAGATGAGCGCAGAACGTAAAGTATTCGGCAAGCTTCAGGGCATGGCCGAGACTCCGCCCGACTTGATTACGATTCAGACGAAATCGTATGCAGATTTCCTTCAGGCTGATGTGCCGCCCGCTAAGCGCGAGAATAAGGGCCTTCAGGCAATTTTTAAGGAAATCTTTCCTGTTGTTTCGTATGAGGGTCGCTATAGCCTTGATTTTGTAAGCTATAATCTTACTCCTTCGAAGCAGACTTATCTTCAGGCTCTTATGGATGGCGAGACTTATTCTCGCTCGCTTTATGCGACATTCCGTCTTAAAGACAATGAGGAAGTTCGCGAGGAAGAAGTATTTCTCGGCGATATGCCCGTTATGACTCCTGACGGGGCGTTCGTAGTTAATGGCGCTGAGCGTGTTATCGTCTCTCAGCTCCATCGCTCACCTGGTATTTCTACTGAGCGTCAGGTTCATGCTAACGGTCAGCCGCTTCTCTCGGTTCGTATTATCCCTGACCGCGGCAGCTGGATCGAAGTGATGTTCGATACCAATAATATCATGTGGTGCTTTATGGATCAGCGCCGTCGTCGTCGTAAATTCTACGCGACTACGCTTCTTAGAGCGTTCGGCTATGGTTCTGATGAGCAGCTCATGAATCTCTTTTACGATTTCAAGACTCTTCCGACTGATAGAAAGTACACTGAGAAGGACTTGCGTCAGCTCGTTATGAAGGATGACCTCGTTGATGGTGATTCTCAGGCTGTAATTGCTCGTCGTTATGACCCCGTCACCCCCGCGATGATGGAGCAGATTGCTGCCGCGGGTATTCCTGAGGTTGATGTCGTTGACGTTTCGGTAGATAATGGTACTCTCATTATCACTCTTCGCGAAGATGCTAAGGCTGGTATCCATAACGAGGAAGACGCGCTTAAGGAAATCTATAAGCGTATGCGCCCTGGCGATCCGCCGACCGCTACCAACTCGAAGCAGATGATTAATCGTCTCTTCTTTGATCTTTCTCACTATGACCTCGGTTATGTTGGTCGTCATAAGATCAATAAGAAACTCGGTCTTACCGGTAAGGTAGATGAGAATCTTCGCACTCTTCATGAGTCGGGTATTGATGTTATCGAGGCGATTCGTCTTCTTCTTAAGATTTTCGTCGGTAAGGATACTGTTGATGATATCGACCACCTCGGTAATCGTCGTATCCGTACGACTGGCGAACTTCTTGAGAATCAGTGCCGCGTTGGTCTCGCGCGTACAGAGCGTCTTATTCGTGAGCGCATGACGATTCACGATTCGAGCTCTGGTATTCTCTCGCCGAGCCGTCTCGTAAACTCTAAGACATTTAGCGCGGTAGTTCAGGACTTCTTCGCCCGCAGCCAGCTCTCGCAGTTTATGGATCAGACGAATCCCTTGTCGGCTCTCGCCCATAAGCGTCGTCTCTCAGCTCTCGGTCCTGGCGGTCTTTCGCGTGAGCGCGCTGGCTTTGAAGTTCGCGACGTTCATCCTTCTCACTATGGTCGTATTTGCCCGATTGAGACGCCTGAAGGTCCGAACATCGGTCTTATTTCGTCCCTCGGTATTTATGCCCGCGTCAATCGCTTCGGCTTTATCGAGACGCCCTATCGTAAGGTTATTGGCGGTAAGGTTACTGATGAGGTAGAGTATTTACCCGCTGATACTGAGGAGCAGTTCGTTATTGCTCAGGCTAACGCGCCTCTTAAGGCTGATCGTACATTCGTTGAAGATCGTGTTACCTGTCGCTTTAAGACGGAGTTCTGCGAAAAGCCTGCACACGAAGTTCAGTATATGGACGTTGCCCCCATGCAGGTCATTTCGATCGCCGCGGGTCTCATTCCGTTCCTTGAACACGACGACGCTAACCGCGCGCTCATGGGCGCGAACATGATGCGTCAGGGCGTACCTCTTATGCGTACGGAGCGTCCTTACGTAGGTACGGGTCTTGAGGGCGTAAGCGCTAAGGATTCTCGCGTTATCGTTACGGCTCTTGCTGATGGCGTTGTCGCTTATGTTTCGGCCGATTTCATTATCGTAACCGAAGATGGGGAGTTACCGGCTGGTAAGAACCGCTTTGATCACGATCCTGAGAATGGCGTTTGGAGATATGATCTTCAGAAGTATCGCCGTTGCAACGCTGGAACGTGCTTTAACCAGAAGCCGATCGTCAAGAAGGGCGATAAGGTTAAGTTCGGCGATTGCCTCGCTGATGGTCCCGCGACCGATCAGGGCGAACTCGCGCTCGGTAAGAACCTTCTCGTAGCGTTCATGAGCTGGCGCGGTTATAACTTCGAGGACGCTATTCTTATTAACGAGCGTATCGTTCGTGAGGACGTTCTTACGTCGCTTCACATCGTCACGTTTGAGTGTGGCGCTCGCGATACGAAGCTCGGCCCTGAAGAAATTACGCGCGATATTCCTAATGTTTCTGAGGATGCGCTTAAGAATCTCGGCCCTGACGGTATTGTTCGCGTTGGTGCTGAAGTTAAGCCTGGCGATATTCTCGTAGGTAAGGTTACGCCTAAGGGCGAAACTGAATTAAGCCCTGAAGAGCGCCTCTTAAGAGCGATCTTCGGCGAGAAGGCGGCTGACGTTCGCGATACTTCGCTCACCGTTCCTCCGGGCACAACGGGCGTTGTTATGGGAGTTCAGGTTTCAACTCGTCAAGACGCAGTTGTAGTATCTGACGATAAGCCTTCTAAAAAGGCTAAGAAGGATGCTGAAAAGAAGCGTAAGAATCAGATAGCAAGACTTGAGAAGGATCTCGTCGCGAAACTCGCTGACGCGATTATGAACGAGAAGCTGCCTAGCGATGTAACTGATACGGATACTGGTGATGTCATCATCGCCGCCAACAAGAAGATTAAGCGCTCTCAGCTCGCTGTTCTTGCCAAGGCTCACGATCACTGGGATATGGAAGACGGTCCTGCGAAGGATAAGGTCGCTGCAATCATGGATCCGTTTGAAGCTGAATTCGCGGCGGTTGAGGACGCGGCTGAAAATGCTGATGGTGGTCTCTTCGGTGACTTCGGCGGCGACGGTGAAGTCGTTAAGGAAGTTCGCGTATTCCTCGTCGACAAGAAGAATCTCTCGGTCGGTGATAAGATGGCTGGTCGTCACGGTAACAAGGGTGTTGTTTCGCGCATTCTCCCGAGCTGTGATATGCCGTTCCTCCCTGATGGACGCCCTGTCGATATCGTATTGAATCCGCTCGGCGTACCTTCGCGTATGAACTTAGGTCAGCTCTTCGAGACTTACTTAGGTCTCGCTTGCCGCTACCTTAACTTCCACGCTGCTACACCCGTATTCGATGGTGTTCAGGAATCCGAAATTGACGAGCTTTTACTTAAGGCTCGCGAAGTTCAGGAGAAGGAAGAGGGCGCTCAGAGCTGGATTTGCCCCGAGGGTAAGACGGTTCTTTATGATGGTCTTACGGGTGAGCCCTTTGAGCAGAAGGTTGTAGTTGGAGTTATTTACATGCTTAAGCTGCATCACCTCGTAACCGATAAGATTCATGCTCGTGCGGTAGGTCCTTACTCGCTCGTCACTCAGCAGCCGCTCGGTGGTAAGGCGCAGCTCGGTGGTCAGCGTATGGGCGAAATGGAAGTGTGGGCTCTCGAGGCTTACGGCGTAGCTTACGCTCTTCAGGAGCTCTTGACCGTTAAGTCTGATGACGTTCAGGGTCGTACGCGCATTTACGAATCTATCGTTAAGGGTACCAACATTCTTGAGTCTGGAATGCCGGAGTCCTTCTCGGTTCTTATTCATGAATTACGTGGTTTGTGCATTGACACTCAGCTTTTGGGTGGCGGCATGAACGAACGTCGTAAAGCTGAAGGTCCAGCCGCTCCTACGGCTACACCTATGCCCGAAGCTGTCGCGAGTGACGATCTTCTTTCGGGAGCGCTTAACCTCTGAGGACTGTAGAATATTTCAGGAGATTTAAAAAATGAATAATCCTTACAATACATCCGATATTTTCGGCGGCTCATTCAATGCCTCTGCTCATTACGATGCAGTTAAGGTTCAGCTCGCCTCGCCTGAGACGATTCGCAGCTGGTCTCATGGTGAGGTAAAGAACCCTGAGACGATTAACTATCGTACCTACCGTCCCGAGAAGGAAGGTCTTTTCTGTGAGAAGATCTTCGGACCTACCAAGGACTGGGAGTGCGCTTGCGGTAAGTATAAGCGCATTAAGAATAAGGGTATGGTTTGCGATCGTTGCGGCGTTGAGGTAACTTTAGCCTCTGTACGTCGTCAGCGTATGGGCCATATTGAGCTCGCGGTTCCCGTAAGCCATATCTGGTTCTTTAAGTGTTCGCCTTCGCGCATCGGGCTCTTGCTCGATAAGACGACGAGCGAATTGGAGAGCGTTCTTTATTATCAGAATTGGATGGTTACTGAGCCAGGCGATACTGATTTAAAAGAAGGTCAGATTCTTACCGATCAGGAATATATCGTCGCTCAGGAGAAATACGATGACGCTTTTAAGGCCGAGATGGGTGCTGAAGCTGTTCGTAAGCTCTTGAGAAAGGTTGATCTTGATCAGCTTATGCGCGAGCTCGAAGATCAGATGGAGAATACCCGCTCCAAGCAGAGCCGTAAGAAAATCGCTAAGCGCATGAAAGTCGTTGAAGGCTTTCGCGTTTCGAAGTCTAAGCCCGAGTGGATGGTTCTCGACGTTCTTCCCGTTATTCCGCCGGAACTTCGTCCTCTCGTTCCGTTGGAGGGTGGTCGTTTCGCGACGAGCGATCTTAACGATCTTTACCGCCGCGTAATCAACCGTAATAACCGTCTTCGTAACCTTCTCGCGCTTAAGACGCCTGACGTCATCATCCGTAACGAGAAGCGCATGCTTCAGGAAGCGGTTGACGCGGTATTCGACAATGGTCGCCACGGTCGCGCCGTAACGGGTCCTGGTAATCGTCCTCTTAAGTCTCTCTCTGAGATTCTCAAGGGTAAGACGGGTCGATTCCGTCAGAACCTTCTCGGTAAGCGCGTTGACTATTCTGGTCGTTCGGTTATCGTCGTTGGTCCTGAACTTAAGTTCCCGCAGTGCGGTCTTCCTAAAGAGATGGCGCTCAGACTTTTCGAGCCGTTCATCATTCGCCGCTTGAAGGAAATCGGTAAGTGTCATACGGTTCGTACGGCTCGCAAGATGATCGAGCGTCAGGATCCTGAGGTATGGGATATTCTTGAAGAGGTAACTAAGGATAAAACCGTATTCCTTAACCGCGCTCCTACGCTTCACCGTTTATCAATCCAGGCGTTCGAGCCCGTACTCGTCGAAGGTAAGGCGATTCGCTTGCACCCGATGGTCTGTACGCCGTTTAACGCTGACTTTGACGGTGACCAGATGGCTGTTCACGTACCGCTTTCTATCGAGGCTCAGATGGAATCGAAGCTTATGATGCTCGCATCAACCTCGATCTTCTCACCTGCGTCGGGTAAGTCGGTTATGACGCCTACCCAGGACGTTTGCTTAGGACTTTACTTCTTGACGGTTCCTTCGCAGCAGGATAAGCTCGCTGGTAAGATAGCTGGTAAGACAGATTGCTCCGGCGAACACCTCCCGCTATTCAATGATATTGGCGAAGTAGAGTTCGGTATTGCTGAAGGCGCGATTAGCTATCATACGCGTATTCGTTATCGCAATCCTGACTTCGGTACTACTGGCCGTCCCTATGGCGTTACCGATAAGCGCACGATTGAGACGACGGCTGGTCGCGTAATCTTTAATAACGTTTGGCCTAAGGAGATGGGCTTCTGGAATGACAAGTGCTCAAAGTCTACGATTGGTAAGTTGATTCTCGACTGCCATAAGGTAGCTGGTCACGACTTTACGGTCGATGCTATCGATAGACTTAAGAGTTTAGGCTATCAGTTCGCTACTATTTCTGGCGCGTCGATGGGTCTTAAGGATATGATTCGTCCTGCCGATAAGGACGCTGAGATCGAGAAGGCTCGTAAAGAGGCCGATAAGGTTCAGCAGCAGTTCCAGCAGGGTATCATTACCGATGGCGAACGTCACAACAAGATCGTTGATATTTGGTCGGCTACAACCGAGAAGGTCGGCGATGAGCTCTACAAGACGATCGATAAGAACATTAGCCCTGAGAATAAGAATCCGACGGAGTTGAACCCTGTTTATATGTTCGTCGACTCTAAGGCTCGTGGTTCTAAGCTCCAGATTCGTCAGCTCGCTGGTATGCGCGGACTTATGGCGAATCCTTCGGGTGATATTATCGAGCGTCCGATTACCGCGTCGTTCCGTGAAGGTCTATCGGTTCTCGAATACTTTATTTCGTCTCACGGTGCTCGTAAAGGTCTCGCGGATACGGCTCTTAAGACGGCTGACGCGGGTTACCTTACTCGTAAGCTCGTTGACGTATCTCAAGACGTCATCATTACTCAGGAAGACTGCAATACTGTAAATGGTATTGAAGTTGAAGCGATTATTGAGGGCGACGAAGTTAAGGTTTCGCTCGGTGACCGTGTTCTCGGACGTACGGCGCTTTATGAAGTTCGCGATCCTAAGACTGACGAAATTATCGTTATGGCGAACGAAGAAATCAACGAGGCTGCATGCGCTGAAATTAATAAGCGCGGAGTTGAGAAGATTTGGATTCGCTCTGGTCTTACGTGTGATGCTGAGCACGGTATGTGCGCTAAGTGTTATGGTCGTGACCTTTCGACTGGTCGTGAGGTTGAGATTGGTACAGCCGTTGGTATTATCGCGGCTCAGTCCATCGGTGAGCCTGGTACTCAGCTTACGATGCGTACGTTCCACATCGGTGGTACGGCATCCGCAACAGCGAAGGTACCTGAGATCGTTCTTAAGAACGAGGGTGTAGCGAAGTTCGTTGATGTTCGTAAGGTACGCAATGACGAGGGTAATGAGGTCGTTCTTAATAAGAATGGCTCACTCGAGATTTACTCCAAGAGCGGTAATAAGCTCGATACCTATCAGCTTCAGATGGGTACTACGCTTCTTATTGAAGATGGTGCTGAAGTTAAGAAGGGCCAGAAGGTCGCGGTTTGGGATCCTCACTCCGTACCGGTTCTCTCTGAGGCTGCAGGTGAAATCGTATTCGTTGACTTCGAAGAAGATGTCTCAGTTAAGACCGAGACCGATCGCGCTACTGGCGCTAAGACGCTCGTTGTTCTTCCTACATCCGAGTCTAATCTCCATCCGCGCATCGAGATTCACAACGTTGAAGGTAAGATGCTCGACTCGCATGACATTCCGACGGGCGCTATCGTCATGGTTCGTGATGGTATGAAAGCTACGGCGGGTATGTTACTCGCTAAGACTCCTCGTGAAGCTGCTAAGACGCGTGATATTACGGGTGGTCTTCCGCGTGTTGCTGAGCTCTTCGAAGCTCGTCAGCCTAAGGACGCCGCTGAAATCGCGAAGATTGAGGGCGTTATCGAGTTTGGCGAGAATGTTCGCGGCAAGCGCTGCGTAAAGGTTGTTGACGAGATTACCGGCCTTACTGAAGAGCACTTCATCCCGATGGGTAAGCAGATCGTCGTATTTAAGGGCGACCGCGTTAAGAAGGGTCAGCAGCTTACTGAAGGCCCCGTTATTCCTCAGGAGATTCTCGAAGTTTCCGGTCCTCAGGAACTCGAGAAGTATCTCGTCAATGAGGTTCAGCAGGTCTATCGTCTCCAGGGCGTAGAGATTAACGATAAGCATATCGAAATTATAGTTCGTCAGATGCTCCGCAAGGTCAGCATTACGAATCCTGGCGATACCGACTTCCTCTGGGGTGAGCAGGTCTCGCGTCAGACGTTCCTTAAGGTCAACGAAGAGATGATGATGTCTGGTCGTCGTCCGGCTGAGGCTCAGCCCGCGTTACTCGGTATTACGAAGGCGGCGTTAGAGACTGATTCGTTCATTTCGTCCGCGTCGTTCCAGGATACAACTCGTGTTCTTACCGAGGCTGCGACGATGGGTCGTGTTGACGAGCTCCGCGGCTTTAAGGAGAACGTTATCTTAGGTCATCTCATTCCTGGTGGTACGGGCTTCCCGCTTCATCGCCACCTCAAGCTCGTTCCTCTTTGCGATACTATTTCTGATGAAGAGATGGATCAGCTCCGCGAAGAGCAGCGTAAGCGCCACGAGGAACTCTATGGTATTCCTTCGTCGGGCTTGCCTGGTGAAGAGAATGATAATGAGGATGATCTTGGTGATCCTATTCTTATCGCTGATACGGGTGATAACTCTGCTGATGGCGGGGATATGCTCACGAGCGATGATATGGGACTTCTCGATGGCGGTGATAATCTACTCGATTAAAAAGGTAGATATTGCAAATAAAAAGGCGCGGATATACCGCGCCTTTTTATTTATAAAGAAGTTACTGTGTGCCGCACTCAAAATTTGGATTCTAGAATTTAATCTGAAATTTAACGCATTATTTTTTGTTTATATCCTTACGATACTCATCAACTCTCTTCCTATGCATAGTATAAATACAACTTCCTTTGTTTAACTTCGACACTCGACTTTAACTAATCTCACCATTCGTACCTCGTTAATAAAACGTGTGATTTCTGCGATTTTATTAAAATTGAAGAGGCTCTGACATCATGAATGAGATATTTGGGTATTATAATATGCGGTAAAAGTTGATAAAAGTATTGCTTTTTTAAGGAATTTGCATCTTATATAAAAAAGTTTTAAATACCCCCTTGCGCGGCGGAAAAAGATTTGATAAACTATGTCCTCGTTCGCCCGAAAGGG
>JAGBTH010000044.1 GCA_017631385.1 Kiritimatiellia bacterium | reverse complement strand
GCCTCATAAGAACAAGTAGACACTACCCCTCGCTCATTAGGGCCTGAGCCAACCACAAGAGGCTTACCTCGCCATTCGGGATGAACTAGAAGTTCAACCGAGGCGAAGAAAGCATCCATATCTACATGTAGGATAGTTTTCAAATATCAATACTCCCTATCCTACATGTAACTGTATTAAATATTAGAAAAGATAAAATAATCTTATCCTACAAATACCTTCATCGCCTTTATCGCGTCTTCCTTCATCGCGTCGGTGGCAACGCCAGCGAGAATATGGAAAAAGGTAACGTCTTCTTTAAGTTTCTCTTCTACCGCGTTCTTACCAGCGCGAGCCATATAAGAATAGTAATTTATCTTTCTAACTCCGCAGGCAATCGCCTTTTTATAATCCTCGGGCGAAACGCCGCTACCGCCATGCATAACGAGCGGAACGCCCGTTAGTTGACGAATTTTAGCGATTCTCTCAAAATCGAGAACTGGTTTAGCCTTATAAATGCCGTGGGCAGTGCCAAAGGACGCCGCGAGCGCGTCAATATTAGTATCGTCGACAAAGCGCTTGGCTAAATCTGGGTCCGTATAAACGGCGCCTCCGCCCGTATCGCCGCCGCCTTCACGCGACGCGAGTGAACCGATTTCTGCTTCAACATCAACATTCGCGGCATGGGCTCTCGCTACGACCTCTTTAGTTACTTTAGCGTTATCTTCATAGCTGCAGGTCGACGCGTCGATCATAACCGACGTAAAGCCAAGATCAATCGCGCGATAAATGTATTCGGGGTGCTCGCCATGATCTAAGTGTACACATACGGGAAACTTAGCTCGTTCAGCCGCCCAGACCATCAAGGGCCCAATATCGTCAAGACGCGCGCCCTCATTCTCGTGAACCTCGGCGTGGGCGATAATGACTGGAACACCAAGCTCCTCAGCCGCCGAAATGACAGCCTTCACATTTTCGAATGTTGGAGTATTAAACGAGCCTACGGCGCAGTCGCGCTCTTCGGCCCACGCTAAAACTTCTTTAAGACTTGCTTTCATTTTTATTAAACTAACGGACGAACCGCCTCATAGAGTTTTTTATATCGATTATATACTTCCGTGTATCTGGCGTGACGATCGGGATCTGGCTTAAAAGAGCCCGTCTTTCTGACGAACTTCGCCTTAGCCTCATTAAGCGATGCGAAAAGTCCAGCAGCTACCGCCGCCATCATTGCGCAGCCGATTGTCCCAGCATCTTCAGTTTCAAGAGTATCGAACTCTAACCCTAGAACATCAGCTTTAATCTGCATCCAAAGCTTTGATTTAGCGCCACCGCCAGTAGCGACAAGGCGCGTAAGCTCTACGCCAGAAGACGCGAGACGCTCCTGATTTAGGCGCATTTCGTAAGCGACAGCCTCCATGCACGCGAGATAAATGTCGCGAGCCGTCGTCGCCAACGTAAGACCCACTATCGCACCGCGCGAACCCGAATCCATATAAGGAGTTGCAGCTCCCGCCAAATGCGGCAGAACGAGTAGTCCCGTCGGGCCGTCATATTCGCCGGACTGCAATTCCGCATGGTCTCTGCCGGCGCAAATTGATTCCTTGCACCATCTTAACAGTTCACCGCCCGTATACGAATAGGCGTACGAAACATAATTGCCGAAATAAGGAACTACGCAGTAATTGTCTTCTTGGAACTTAACTGTTTCGGGCGGTTTCGCGAAAACAGGTGTAATACACTCTACCGTTCCTGCTCCCTCCGCCGCGGTACCGCTCTCGAACGCGCCCGCGCCGACGGCGCATGCGACCTGGTCGTGACCAGCGGCAACAACCTTCATACCGTCTTTATCTACGCCTGCGACAGCGCCCGTCGCCACAACTTCCGAAAAAAGCGATACATCTAGACCCGCTGCCGAAAGAATCTCTTCGCTCCAACAGAGATTGCGAATATCGAACGCGGCGGTTCGCGCGGCGAGCGAATAATCAATGACGGGTTTACCAGTTAAAAGATAAATCACATAGTCTTCAACGAGCATCACACGCTTGGCTCGAGAAAATATCTCGCTCTCGTGAGACTTTAAATACATGAGCTTAGGGAACGAATACGATTCACTCGGCTTGACGCCTGAAATCTGAACCGCCCTTTCAGCCCCGAAGCGCGCGACAAATTCACGGCATTCCTCCGCGCCGCGCGCGTCTGTACAAAGAAGGATCGGTCTTAACGGTTCGCCATTTTCATCGACGAGAACGAACGCCTCGCCGAAGCTCGTAACTCCCATCGCGTCAATTTTACCGAAACGCGCCTTGGCCGCCGCCACACATTCTAAAACGCTCTTGGCGAGCGCAACGGCGTCGACCTCTTGTGCGTCGACAGCGCGCGTGACCGGATAATCACGATATTCACGACCGAGGTTTTCGCCCTCGGCCGTGAATACGGTCACTTTGCAGCCGGTCGTACCGACATCAAGTCCCGCTATGAGTTTCATGCGTCAATATCCACCCAATCGTAACCGAGATAAGTCGTGAAGGCTTCCTGAAGGATAGCCTTCATGTGGCCCATACCAACGGACGTATGATGCTTAAAGCCGCCGCGGGCGAGCTTGACGAGCTTATTCTGAAGATCGGGAATCTTCGCTACGCCACCGCATCCGAAGAAGCCGTTCTCGATCTTATCCTTCGTGAACTCACCTTCAGAAGCGTAGATAACGAGCTTACCGTCAACCGTCTGGCAGTTGGAGTAGGTCATCTTAAACGCTTTGATGCGGCCTTCGTTTGAACCCCAGCCAGAACCGGGATCGCACTTCTCGAACATCTTGTGGGCCGTGACGGTTCCCTTACCGGCCATGAGCGTCTGAGCGACGGGACCGCAGTGGAAGAGGATGACCTTGTTGGGATCATCACCGTAGTTATTGTTCCAGTCAAGAACGGCTGTAGGCTTACCCGAAGCAAGAAGCATAGCGCGCATCGTGATCGCAGAGCAGAGGTCGATTTCGCACGAGGCCGCGATGCCGCGGTCGTTGAGTTCCGAAAGAAGCACGCACGGGCAAACGCGAAGAATCGTCTCCATCTCATTCCAGCATCTAAGTGAAATGGCATCGAGATGATACTCTTCGATATAATCGTCGATCGTGCAGGAAATCTTAGCTAAAACTTCCATGCGATCCTGAGGAACCTTCGAGCAGTTGGTATACTTTTTAAGGCGATCAATCTTAGCCTTAACCGCCGCGTCGACCTTGCGGTTCTGAACCTTGTAGACGAGTTCAGAGAGGTCGAAGGATTCAACAGTGATATCGTACTTCTGAAGAGCGATTTCGTCAAAGCGCGTCGTCTTAAATGCTGTTGTTCTCGCGCCGATGCAGCCGATGGAGAAGCGCTTCATACCGCCTACAACACGGCAGATCGCGGCGAAGTCGTCGAGGTTCGCCTTAAACTCCTTAGTAAGCGGATGAACAACGTGAGGCGTCATTACGGTAAAGGGAATCTTGCACTGGGTAAAGACGTCCGTAACGGAGAACTTACCGCAATAAGCATCGCGGCGGTGGGCGAAGTCCATCTTACCGATTTCGTCGGGATAAGCCTGGAAGAGAATCGGAACTCCAGCGTCGCGAAGAGCCTCGAACGCGCCGTTCTCATCGGCAAAAATGGGCATCGAGAAAATAACGCCATCGAATTCACCCTTGTGCTCTGCGAGCCACTTAGCATAAAGACGGCCCTCGTCGCGCGTCTCAACGCCGCCAAAGCGCGTCGCCTTCTCATCCATCATAATATAATCGTAACCGGCCTTGGTAACTGCTTTGACGATATCTTTACGAGCATCTAAAATAAGCTCGCCCGGCATAAAGCCACGATTACAGAAACAAAGCGCGAATGTTGTCTTTTTCATTTTCTCTCCTTATGTGTTTAGTATATGTTGATTGTAAAATTACTTTATATTTTCTGCCTTGAGCGTGAGCGAGATTGTAACACTCTTACCAGGCTTTAAAATTGAATATTTAAGCTTATCGTCGAGCCAGCTTGTGCAAGGCTCAAGCCCAATTACGTAGTCACCGCTCGCTCGACTCTTCCACTGAACGAACTTTTTAAGCGAGCTCTTAACAGTGAACTTTTTACCGAGCTTTTTATTTACTAGCGACATGACTCCGTCTTTAGTCTCATGGAAGTAGCACGTCTCTTCGAGATTGTCTTCTGGCGCTTCAACTAAAAGCATTTTCTTTTTCTCGTGCTCGGCCCATGGCGTACGAGCAATTGACTTTACGAACTTACCTTCAATCTTCGCTCCTTCATCTACGAAAGGATAACCGATGTTGACATGATAGAGAAGACAATATTTCTCATCGCGGAAGGCGCGATTCTCGATCTTGTCGGTAATCTTAATCTCGTCAGACCCCGCCGCCGTTTCAATGGTACGCGTCACAACGAGATTCTGACCGAATAGAGCCGTATCACGAATTTCACCGACGATTTTAACGCCCTTCTCATCGGCTTCGAGAGACTTTATCTCGGCGGGTATTGTATGAATATTACCGTGGAGACGATGACCGTCTACGCCGCCTATCGCATCTAGACCGCATGTATAAAGCATACCGCACGGGAAATCTCTTAAGAAATCGTCCGCAGCCGTATAAAGCCCGTTCTTCGAAACGAACGACGCGTTTACACCTTCATGCCAAAGCCTAAAAATATCGAGCGCGTTCGATTCAGAAAGAATAAAATTAAGCTTACCGTTAGCGACAATAATTTGCCGCGCACCATTAGCGCGCCCATCGACAATTTGGACACGCTGAACAGAACACACCTGCTCAGAATTACCTATTTTTCTTTTCATCTACAGTTCCTCGTTATGTTTACTCTCGCTGACTGTGAACCTATTTTACCATTTTAAAACGCTTTTGTCGAAGAGAAAATCACTCAAAAGGACTCAACTACTAAAGAAGTAACATCCTCAATATACATTCTTACTTTGCGGCAGCGGACAAAAGGCGACCAGAAGAACCACAAAAGAACACTCTTAATAAAAGTAGGCAGAAAGACCAGCGAAGCCGCTCGGTTCTTTCGCGACCAAATAGAACGTCAATAAAGCTATGGGATATTGAATCTTTATTTTATTTATAAACTTCGCCAGACCACTCGTATTTAGAAGATATATCTTCACCATAAACGGTATCGGCAATGTAATTAAGTATGCGAGAAGCGTTAAAAAGCTCATGATAGCGCTTGCGACCAGCGGCAGCTATCGCCTGTCGCATCTTAGGTTCGGCAGTATAGCGCAAAACCTTATCAGCTAAATCTGCCGCGCTATCAAAAAATACCGCCTCTTCACCATCTTTAAAAAAGCTCTGATAACCGCTTTTAGATGAGATAAAAGCTAAAATGCCGCGCCCCATTAAATGCGCGAGACGATCTGACGAATACCACTTCCATCCTTCGCGGCGATTTAATGAAAGCGCCATTGCGCTAGACAGTAGCGCACGCTCATAATCACTCCCCGCGATTGCAGAGCGCCCGCATGTACCGAAAAGACCAAAACGGATTTTAGACGAAATAAGTCCATCGAGCTGGCGAACTAATTCTATGCGCTCATCGCCCGGGCAATCGTGACCTGCAAAAAAAAGATCGTATTTTATATCGCTGTTCGCCGATACATCTTCCCATTCCATCGTCTCGTCGCACATATTCGGTAAAAATCCGACAATATTCTTACCCGTAGTCCATTCTTTTAACTTTTCGCCAGCCGTCGTCACAAAAATCGCATCGCATGAATACATACGCTGACGAATCTGATTAACAGTATGCTCCTGCCAAATAGGATCTACGTTAATATGAACGAGCTTTACATCCGGCAATAAGGAGCGTACCTTATCAAGCGTAGAATTCGTAAGATAATCGCAATGCCCTATAAGCACCAAATCAGGACGATAATTCTTACACGTTTTAATGAATCTTTTATTCATCATCTTTGCGCCAATATTACGCAAAAACCCTAACGGCGCTAAAAAGCGCGTAATATCGCGCTCCGAAAACGACATAACGCGCCAATTATTGCGCACGCCGCCGCACATAAAGCGATAGCCCTGGCCTTCACGACCGGCGCCATAACGCCGGATTTGAAAGTTATCAACCACTAAAAGGCGTATTTGGCGAGATGGCTTCACTTTATAGTCCCTTTCGCAAACTCATTATAAACGGCGAGAGATTTTTCGGCCATACGATCAAAAGAAAACTTCTCAAGCGCATTTTTACGAAGATTCTTAAATTCTGAATGCGCAACAAAGCGTATAGCATTAGCGAATTTTATAGACATCTCTTCTGGCGTCGCATTTTTATCTGGGGCTACCAGCGCACCGTTAACGCGATCTTCAACAATATCTAAAGCCCCGCCAAACGCTGTCGCGACAACTGGCTTATCCATCGCTAGCGCTTCGGCCATAGAACGTCCAAACGCCTCTGGCTTACGGTAATTAGCGCTTACTACAATATCCGCGAGAGATAAGCATTCGGCTACTTTACTTTGAGCGCCGGCAAAAACGACATTATCACCAACTCCCAGTTCAATAACGAGCTTACGAAGCTCATCCTCATATTCTTTGCGAAGTGCCTCGGCCTCACCTACAATAACGAGCTTCCAGCTTGGCGTATTAACCTTAGCGGCAATATGAGTTCTTTGAAGATGCGCGATAGCACGAATGAGAACATCATACCCTTTTAATTGTGTAATACGCCCTAAACCCATTACCACTCTAAAGCCATCAAGCTTCCATTCGCGGCGCTTAGAATCCATAAACTCGCAATCAAGCTTAGTAATATCGAACTTCTCACGATCAATAGCGCGAGGAATGACGCGCAAAAGCGATTTATCAATATTATAGTGCTCAATGAGATAATCGGCGATATATTGGCTCGGTGTTACCGTAACATCACCATACGTCATAACCTTAGAATAAGCCGAAACAGAATTCGCTCCATGCGCGAACGTGATCCATTTAAGCTTAAGTTTACGATTGGCTAAAACGAACAGCCAAGCCGGAACGCGCGAATGAGCGACAACAACATCAGGTCGCTCAACTTCAAGTAACTTACGTAATTTCTTAGCGCGCGAAAACGCAGTAAGAGGATTTTTAGACTTTATATCAATATTCGCAACTCGCCCGCCATCAGCGATTATGCGCTCATCTAATCGGCCACCGACCGAAACGACGAGATTATCGTGACCCGCGGCGATTAGAACGCGATTGATCTCAACAACGCCGCGCTCAACGCCGCCTTGATCCATCGCGGGAACTAGCTGAACAATCTTCAAATCCGCTCCTCTACACCTCTAAAGTGAACATTAAGATCATGAAGCGGCGCTAATAGAGTTCCGAGACTCTGACCCTTGGTAAGTTTAGCGAACGCATTAACATCTTTAGGAAAGCACTTACCGCCATAACCGAACTTACCGTCAGGACCTGGAACATACGTATGGGTATCATTAATATAACCCGAAAGAAGAACGCCCGTATGAACCTTAGCCCAATCAACACCCATATTCTGGCAATACTCACGAACAGCGTTAAAATAAATAACCTTATAAGCGCCAAAAACATTATGAGCGTATTTGGTAACTTCAGCTTCGAGCGGACTCATTACCGTAAACTTCTTACCCGGGAATACCTTAATAAGAAGATCCACAGCCCCCGTAAAAACCATCGTCTGCTTCTTAAAATCTTCAATATGCGTACGCTCTGTTAAAAACTCAGGCATATAACATACTTCGTGCCCGGTCTCGCGCGAAAGCATATCGCTCGTACCGGGGAGAATCGTAGTACGAACAAAAACAGGAACTTTAGGTAGCTTAGAAATAATATCTTTCATAAGCGTAAGATCCTGAGTGCCATCATCCTCAGTAGGTACATGAATCTGAACAAAAGCGATATCAATATCAGATAGGTCGTCATTATAACCCTTAGGCGGATCGCTGACAAAAACCTTAGCGTCTTTATTGTTCTCTTCAAGCCACGCCTTAAGAGCGCCGCCTACGAAGCCGCAACCAACAATACCGACATTTATCATCTTATATTCTCCATTTTTCGCACATTGAATCTATACTGCTTCGTATAGTATAGCATATTTATGCGAAAATTCGTGACAAATATGGAATATCCCCCTCCCAAAAAACAACCCTCTACGAGCTCGAAGACGAAAGGTGCGCACCTTGTGTCTTCGAGCTCGTGAGGGCGTAAGAAGGATATAGCGCTAATCTTCATTAAAACCCACCTCTTTTACTCAAGAAATTATTAAAAGCAATACCCATATTAACACTTGCCTTAGTCGCACCAATCAACCTCTTACGATACTCATATGTAAATCCCGATCCATCAATAATATGATACGCTGGAAAATCTGAGCCGAACATAATTCTACTCTTTATATCCTCATTACATTTCTCTATAGCTGCATAATCATCAAACATTGCTGTGTCAGTATACACATTCGGGCACTCTTCCATTACTCCAAGTATACCTTCCTTATGACAGCAATGCGCAAAATCAAATTTAATTCCTGAAAAACGATTAGCTAAAGACTTCAGATCAAGTGGACGACACCCCTCCGCGGACGAGCAGTGGAACTGAACTTTCATTCTTCTTACTTCCACCGCCTCTAAAATCTGAATAAGATCGCCTTGTCTTTCTTTATACCAAGGTGTTTCCAATTCGTGCAACTTAACGCCTTCATACAATCCTGTATCAAGCACCTTCAGTGATCGGTCACTATCATATATGCGGCCTGACAACCATAAAAACTGATGCGCCCGTCTCCCGGCCAGGCGCTTCATCTCTTTAGCCTCTCGCAATATATCACTCAATGATATACTAGGCACTTGAGCATTAGTTGTTGATACAATAAACTCATCAATCCCGCATCTATCCATTAACCCAACAACTCGCCGCGGCGAATAATAAAACGGCTCTTCATATCCATAACGAGTATAATAGCCCATATGGACATGAGCATCTGTGCGAATAAAACAATTCTTCACTATCAAACGCCTTGGACTACAGATATCTCCTTAAGTCCTACTTTTATCACTCATCAGCTTATTATGATACTCATCTACAACCTCATGATTTATTGCCGCCACTTTGCAGAAATGTTCCGCAGGCTTAAACATATCCCCAGTTTCGTTATAATTTCTGCACATACACACTGAACAATAATCGCGATCTTTACAATGAACGCACTTTGGAAAATCTTTTCCCCTTACGGCTCTAATGCGCAAAGTTTCTGGAGACTCATTCCATATCCAATTCAAGTCGTGTTCATAACAACTTCCTAAATTAACTCCTCCAAACGCCGGGCAAGGATAATAATGGCCGTCAGCATCTAAACACACGCTCGACACACACGCACCGCAGACATGTTCTTCGCTCCACTCCGAATCAGATCTCATGTCAGCTTTCTTTGCTGGATCAAAATACTCATTGTTGATGGGTAATGACTTGAAGACGATATCTTCCAAAATATGCCGCGTTTCTTTAAGATCAAGTCGGCACTTCAAATTACTTGTATCACAATCCATTTTACCCATAATAATGAAATCGGTCTGCGCATCCATTTTAAGGGATCGGGCGTAAGCGAGAACATCCAAATAGTCCTTATAGTTTGGCTTCATTGTTGGACACGAAATACGACAGGGTATCTGGGCCACACGTAATTTCTCAATCGCGGTTTTGGTTAAGATCCACGAGCCTGGACGCTTCGTGATTGCATCATGTGTAGTTGGATTCATGCTGTAAAGAGAAACTTGCACTGTCGCTTCCGCTTCCTGAAGAACTTTGATCTTTTCGTCTGTACATAATGTTAAATTTGACAAAACACTAACAATTAAATCCTTCAAACGAGCATATCGTACAATTTCATCAAAATCAGGATGCATCATACACTCGCCTCCCGAAAGTGAGAGACATATCCCCCCTTGTTTTCTAAACTCATCTATCACCTTCTTAATTTGGACAAAGGGCAAAAAGACAGGATTATATTCAGGAATATAACAATGAATGCAGCGTTCTGTACAAGCTTGCGTGATATCCATTTGCAAATCGAAGATTGTCGGATGTTTAGCAAAATACTTATCCAGCAAATCCTGAGGAATCGGTCCTTCAGGCATTTCCTCTGGCTTGATATAATAAGTATCCATCGTCTTTGGATTCTCCACTTCGTAGGAAAACGAAATCTCACTCGACTCTAGTTCCTCTATCGTCTCTCCAGAAAGAATCACCTTCTCTTCAATGAGTGGGCATATAAACTCGTCGAAATCACGCGCAATCTCTTTCTCGTCAGTATCAGAATATACATTGAAGATATTTTGCAAGATTTTTGATTTTTCCATCGGCTCACGCGTAATCCAACGCATGAACACCTCTGCATCCTTGAACATCTGATCGTAGCATTTTACACGCTCCACCACATAGGTGAAGTCTCCATATTGACGTACAAATGCATTCTTTGACAATTTAAGCAACATTTTATTTACCTCCGTAGACTTTTTTTATAACCCCAGATAACGCGCACGCTCCAGGATGATGCCTAAATAAATCTCCTGTGGCGTTAAAATTGGCCGCTGGGCACACTTTACACCAAGGACGCTTCTCGCAACTCGCACACACACCAAAATCACTATTCTTCAAACCTCTTAGATAATTCAGTTTCTCACCATTCCACACTTCCACCATCGTGTTCTCGCGAATATTCCCCAACACATATCCATGCATAGTGGCACATGGATAATAATCACCTTTAGCATTTAAATATATCCTCACCTCGCCAATATCACACACCTTCGCATCCACAGAGGGCATCCTCTCGATCCAATTTTCATTGAACATCTCACGATTACACTCTAACACATTTTGCAACTCTTCTGGTGAACAAACATGTGCAAGATTTCCGCAATCATGATCGGATTGCGCAATAATTTCGGCTCTTGTTGACAAGTGAACATGATGTATATCAGCAAATTTCTTCAACTCACCAAATGCTGTTTGATTCTCTTTTAAGAGAGGAGTTGCGATACGATATAAAATTCCATGCTTGTCACACAATTCTAGAGCCTTCATCGTCCGTGACCAACTACCAGGCAATTGCGTGATGGCATCATGCTCTTCTGGTTTCATACTATAAACAGAGACATTGATAACCTGAGGATCTATCTCTTTCAAAAATCTAATTCGCTTCTCATCAGCCAATGTCATGTTAGACATAATAATTAAATTGAGATTCAATTCCACGCACTTCCGACAGATTCGTTCAAAATCAGGATGCAGCATAACCTCTCCTCCGGAGAGATGTACTGTAATACCATCCATTTCACGAAATTCAGTCAATGCTTTTTCCACCGACTCAACTGGCAGAAAGTGATTCTGCTCATGAGGAACATAACAATGAACACAACGCTCGGTACATGCATCCGTCAGATCTAGATGAAGTTCAATAGGTAAATGGTGTGTGGTGTAAAATTCATGAATAGGATCTGCATCAACATTCAGACGATCTCCATCAGCCTCATCTTCAGCAGCACTACCTTTCGCAGCAGCATCAAGATTATCTCTTTTTCCAGCTTCATCAAGCACTTCAACAAGACATTCTTTCTCCAATTCCTTTAAAATTTCGCCATACCCTTCAAAAACAGTATTGTACGAACAGTTCATATGCTTAGACAAGCAACTAATTATCTCCTCCACGCGTTTAGGGCCGCCTCGCAAAGCTAATTCTAGTAAACGTGCGTTATTTACAACTAAAGACGCTCCTGAACGTGGACACCATACTAATAAATCCTCGCCCACTCCCCTTATAAAAGTATTTTTTGCTACGATGATCCGTTGATTCAAAGACCATCCATTTTCAAGTTGTGGTATTCCTAAAACTTGATTCGAACTTTTACACATTAACAATCTCCCGTTTTGACCAAACAGAAAAACTACCACTCGAAATTTAATTCGATTAAAAAAACGAGTGGCAGTCTCCATTCGACATAACTACTATACTAAATAAAATCTAGTATTATAAATTATCCGAATGGCAACGATGTTGAACAAAAGACCCATTTAGAGCTTTTGAGCAATCTCGCACATCCGGTTATGCGAATTGTGGCAACCACTCTGCGCTTTGTCCGACGGGCATCCCGCAACAAAGGTCTGCTTAGCAGCGCTCTTCGCTACGATTTGGGGTTTCTTATAGGCCATTTCTGGCTCCTTTCTGGAACTTTTGTTCCTTTTGTTTTATTCGCTTCAATTCATTCTAGCACTCACTAGATGAAATCAGCAAAATTCTTATCCTTGACGATAAATGGTTCCGTTATCGTGATAAACATCCGTCTTACCATTAACCATAGTAATAGCGATATAGCCATTCCCAATTTCACCTGAACATTGAACAGATACTACATCATATCGAGCTCTAATTGTTCTCATGATTGTTCTATCTAATCGATACACCTTAACGGTATGACCCGACCATTCTGCAAACATCATAGACTTACCCTTAATTCATTGAAGTGGTCTTGAATTTAAAATTCTTAATTATCCACCAAAGCGCTTTAAAAATCCACTTAACACAAACCCACATAACCTTAAAAGTTTTCGTTAATACAACCAATAATATCCCACCTATTTTTTTAGCTTTTTCAGCAGCTACTTCTTTATCCATTTTGTTTTCCTTTTCCCGCACTTTGTTTCACGACTCACCCCCTTGCGCGGAAAAAAGAAGTGGCGTGTTTTCAAATCACCACGTCTCATGTGAGGCATCGCCAAACGCCTTAGCAAAAACATGAATGATGAAAACACGCCACGTGGATTATCCACGTAGCGCGACCATCGTATTCCGCTTTTGCTGAAATTTTGGCGATTTTCACATGAAGCGTCATACGCTGATTCGCGTACGTCGTATGGGTTAGCTTTCGCACCCCATACTCACTCTCACTCCTTGGTTAGTTAAAAGTTTTAGGTTTAGAATTCTCTAACCCCTGACCCCTAACAACTAACCAAGTGGAGAAGCCGGCCATTTCTGGTACTACGACCGGTGATATAATCTTAATAAACTCTCTATTCTTCCTTTCATATATCTTGCTCATTTCTATTGAAGTATCAATCTCTCCAACAAAAACATTCGTATTATATCACTTTTACATCAATAATGATAGTCTCCAAATTTGTATTTTTTTAAGAAATCAGATCGTTTTTCTACTGATCCACTATTATATCGTTAAGCATAAAAAAGTTAACTAAAAATTTTACGCTAACTACGGTTATTTTTTATAATCACAAAACAATGATAAAACTATGCCTAACAAGCAGTGACGCAACTCACTTGGTATCAAGATTCTTACGTTCTCCGTCTACTATAGGACGCAACTTTTATTATTACATCGGCTTTTGAGACTTAAGTACACAATATCCGCGGCGACGAATGACTTCAACATTCGGGAAATACCTCTCTTGGACCGGCCTTAACCCCGCGTCATTCTTTACGACCGTATAACATACTCCACCAGGCTTAAGCGCCCTTTTAGCCGTCTCTAAAAATACCTCAGCTATTCTATAATCGGAATAATATGGCGGATTACCGGCAAAAACATCGAAAGTACCATCCATTCTAGCTGGCGTTCCATTATCGGCGAGGATAATTTCGGCCGTCATATTAAAGTTCGCGGCATTTATATTCGCTGCCTCGACCGCTCGTGAATGCGAATCAACCATAACGAGCGAAAGATCTTTAACGACGCTCTTAATGAGAAACCCGACCAACCCGCAGCCACAGCCCATGTCTAGGAGGGATGGGGAATGGGGAACGGGGAATGGAGATTGGGGAATGGGCGATGAGGTGAGGTCGCGAGAGATTACTTCGGCGAGGGCGAGACCTCCTTCATCTAATCTCCTATGGCAAAAACACCCCGGATAACTCGTAAACATGAGCTTTTCGCCACCTGGTACACTCGCTGGCCACTTAGCGCTAAAATCACGAACACGCTCTGGATTATCGCGAATTTTGGCTAAAAGATCGTTCTTATCGCGCTCTTTACCTACAAATTCAAGCTCAAACTTAACAGGTTTAAGGCGATGTATCTCTTGGAGCATATCGAGCGAGAGTTCCCCCGACATTAGTTTAGGACCGGTTTTAAATTTTATTAAATCCCACGGCCCTTCTGGTAAATGCGGCGAACAGATCGCTCTTATATGATGAGTCTTCTCTATTGCATGGCGATGATATATGTCAAGCGTATGGCAAAGAACATTTTCATCTAGCCATTTAGCTGTGAATTTCTTACCGTGCTTACCGCGCTCGAATAAATCGGCCGCCTTATATCCTACGAGAAGTGTTTTCACAATGCGTATTTCTCCGCGGCATTCATAAGACGCTCGAGAGTTTTATCACGACCGAGCAGCTGGAGCATCTCAAATAGACCAATGCCTTCGCCGCGACCAGAGACCGCGACGCGAATCGGATGAACCCAAGGCCCCATACCATTACCCTGAGAAAGCTCCTTAACGAGATTTTCGAGCGCAATCGCATTCCATTCAGGAGCAGCTTTAAAGCGCTCAACCAGATCAATCAAAATCGCCTTAACTCCATCCTTTTTAAGGCGCTTATCAACAGCCTTTTCATCCATCTCAAAGTCATCACTGAAAAAGCACTTGCAAGCTCCAGGAATATCGTTCAAGAACTTTGTTCTAATCTGAAGCTGATCGACGAGATACGATAAATCATAACCTTCAGGGATAGTCATACCCGCCTCATTAACGCGGCTAATGAGCTCAGAAGTGAACACATCCTTAGGCATACGCTTAATGTATTCGCCATTCATCCACTGAAGCTTCTTCATATCAAACTTGGCTGCAGTAACATGAACCTTAGCTAAATCAAAAAGCTCAATCATCTCGCTCTTTGTTAAAACCTCGCGCTCATCACCGGGATTCCAGCCTAAAAGCAATAAATAATTGAAAAGCGCATCAGGTAAATAGCCCTGATCTCTAAATTCACCTACGAATGCCGCGCCATCACGCTTAGAATAAGGCTTACCCTGCTGATTGACAATCATCGAAAGATGGCCATATTTCGGAACAGGTGCGCCGAGCGCTTTAAACATACAAATATGCTTAAAGGTATTCTCAACATGATCGTCGCCGCGAATAATATGGGTTACGCCTTGATCAATGTCATCTACAACATTAGCGATATGGAAAATAGGCGAGCCGTCAGAGCGAACAATGGCGAAGTCCTGAATATCTTCAGCCTTCTTAGACATCTTACCCTTAACAATATCGTCAAACTCAATAACACCTTCAGTAGGCATCTTAAACATAACGACTTCGCCCGTCTTACCATCGCGCGAAGTCCGCTCGCACTTATAAGCGTGGCCAGAAGCGATGAGCTTTTCTACAGCCTCCATGTGACGCGGCTTATTCTTAGTCTGGTAAAAGGCTTCTTCATCATAATCTAGCCCGAGCCACTGCATACATTCCAATAACGCTTGAATAGCCTCGGGCGTAGAGCGTTCAAGATCAGTATCTTCAACTCGAAGTAAAAACTTACCGCCAGTATGACGAGCATAAAGCCAGTTATAAATAGCGGCACGAATATTGCCGATATGCACCTTACCCGTCGGAGACGGAGCGAATCTAACTCTAATATTTTCTGACATAGTTGTATTATTATAGCAAATTTTAAAAAGCTCAATCACTCACTTTTTAGACTTAGCCCCATACTCCGGCATTTTACCGATGGCGCTCTTACCAGAAGCCATTTTATTATTGGACTCTGTAAAGGTGAGTTTTTTAGTTGTCTTTGTCTTACCGCTTAAGGCGCCTTTATCTTTGGTTCCAACAGCATGGTCAATACCTGGGCCAAACACGCTGTTTTTAACCGTAACGCTGCCAGGCTGCTTATCACCGCCCGAAGGACGCCAGTCAAAGATATTGCAGAAAACAACACCTTTATCCTTCTTACTGGTAACCTTACAGGAATCGATAACGACATCACCTACACCATAAGCGCCAAGCTTCAAAAAGAGATTGTCCTTAACCTCAATATTGCACTTATAAAAAGTAAGGTTACTATTTTGAGTCCACCAACCATTCCACATATCGCATCCCTTAAAACTGCAATTTTCGAACGTAACTTTTACATTTCCTGAGAATGTTAAGAACGTGCAGTCTGTAAATGTGCAGTTCTTAAATGTATGATCACCGGTATTAAAGCCAGTTAATGCTACCTTGTTAAAGTCGCACTTCTCAAAATAATTCTTACCGTACGGATACTTAAAATCACCGCCTGTAATCTTATTACCGATCCATAAGCCATCTGTTATACGCATAATAGCGCATGAATCGAACGAGCATCCTACCGCGCGCGAAATAGTAACTCTCTTTTTATCAAACTTCGAATTAACTATACGACCGGTTTTAGAGAGGCTTAGGTTAAACTTCTTATTTGTATTAGCAGTAAAGTCAAAGTTACCGAACGCATAATCCCAACCATAAGTTTGGCGACCCTTAGTTTCATGAACATCTAATCCATAAAGATATGTGTTACGCTCAAAACGTCCGTAACCAGAGCGAACCTGCCCATCGCACTTAAATGTAGCGTATGGAATTACACTATCTCTCACGCAAGGCGAATATGTACGCGGCCAGAAGTACAAAGAAGCCTCATTCTTCTCAAAAATAAAGTTATGTCCGCAGCATGTTAAGAGCGAATTGTTGCCGACATTACCATAAAGCTTGTTCGCGCGAAATGTCGTATCCTGCATTCCATCCCAACCGTCCTCCGCGTCGAATGGG
This sequence comes from Kiritimatiellia bacterium, assembly GCA_017631385.1. Classification (GTDB taxonomy): domain Bacteria; phylum Verrucomicrobiota; class Kiritimatiellia; order RFP12; family UBA1067; genus UBA1067. The sequence goes on along the minus strand of JAGBTH010000044.1, from coordinate 24,189 downwards.
CATTTCGCGGCGGCTTCACCGCTCTTGGTAAAGGTATTACCCTCAAAAAGAAAGTTCTTCATCGCACACGGCGCGTAACCAACACAGCGGCAGCGAATAAATACATTATCCTTTATCTCGCAATTCTGAGGAATATAGAAACTCATTACCGTAAGGCCAGACTTATTAGCCGCTTCAAGAGAAGAATTGAACTGAGTTATTCTCAAAAAGCGCGCGCCCTCAGGAATCGGGACTACGCGATACTGATAAATCGTTTCAGACGAAAGAAACTTCTTATCCTTATCGTACCAACAGCACGTAAGCGTCCATTGACGAGTGGCAACGCCCTGATACCCGAGATATTTAGAAATCTGAATCGAATTGGCGACGCTAGGCTTAACAGGAGTAAAACCAGATGTAAAAAGATCTTTACGCGAAGCATCGACCGTACCATCGTTCAAATTAAGTGCACCTGGAGTATGCTTTTTAACAGCAACAGTATAGGGAGAATGCATACCATTTTTCTTACCCTGGCCGTTAGTGGCGCCATAGCCAGTAATTTCACGCACCGTCACGTTTTTAACAGAGCAATAAAGCGAGTCGCCCTTTATTGAAAAGCCGATCGGCCACTCCGAATTATGAGGAGAGCCCGCATAATCGTGCTCGTAATAATCGCCCTCGATTACACCATTAACTAAATGAGCATCGTAAACACAGTCGAGAGTGACCATCATAGACGCAGCCCCCGTAAAGCCATTCTGCTTAATTACAGCACCGTTAAGATCGAGCGTTACATTCGAAGGAATCGAAACCGTGCGCTTATAGCTTATACGATAAGTACCAGGAAGAAGAACAATTTTTCTAAATCCCTCGCCCGCCTTGTCCTTTAAAAGCTGATTAAGACCCTCAGCCGTTTTAATTGAAGCCTGCTCAACAGCATTCGTATCGTAAGTAGAGTCATAAACGACATGACAGGCGCGGAATGAATTAGGGATTATCTCACCCTTTCGCGCGGGAATATAAATCGTATACCCAGTCTTGCCATCTATATTCTTAGACGGATTTTCAGATACATATTTAAGAACAACTTCCTTATTCTTTCGTGCAGCTTCTTGAGTCTTAGTTCCTTTAGGATGCTCCGGAACTTCAACTAAAATCCTGCGCCCAAAATCACCCTTATTAGAGATTGAATATTTCTCAAGATCGGCATCGGTTACAGTGTAAATCTTATCTGCGGGAATAACGAGATCCTCCGGCTCGAGAACGCGAAAACGCTGCCATACACGATGAGACTCTAAACCACTCTTAAGTTCCTTCGCCCAAACTCTAAATTTATATTCGCCTTTTGGGAAAGGCTTAAAGGCGAACTTATTATCGCCAGCTTTAATAGATTTATGAGTCTTTTTAAGCGTTTTACCATCAGGAGTAATGCACTCAAAATACACATCAAACCTAAAAGAATCATCACCAAATCGCGCGAGAGAATTTTCCCAATCAGTGACGAAAAAATTAATTTCGACATTATCTTTAGTAGTTATCGTAGACTCAACATAATATGTAGAAATATAGGGGAATTTAAAATCCTCAGGCGTTTCAAGTTGAGGCTCCTGTTCTACCACCTTACGCAAGTTCGACGGATCAGTAAATTCACCTGGAACAACAGGCGCGGCAATAACTGACAACAAGAAAAACAGTACACCTACTAGAGCTAGAGCTCGTAAAACTATAATTCGCATTTTAATAATTCCTTAAAATTAATTTCAATCTCGTAATTCTATCATAATAGCACTTATAAGTTCAAGCCTATTCACTGCTAGAATACCCTTTAAAAGAGTCCTCCTAGTTATCACTCCAGCGCACGAACTGCCTAGTATCAAAATCAACAACACCGTGAGAAACAAGAAGATCGCAGATCTGAGCCGCTTTATTATATCCGACACATAAATGACGATTCATAATAACCGCCTTTGCGCGCACTCCATTTCGCACTAGCGAAAGCGCCTTTTGATAAAGCTTCTCATCCTCTTCACTGATGAAATCACCCTCTACAGCATTAGTCGTCTTTGGTTCTGGTGGCTCGATATCGCGCAACTTACGCATTACCTTAAGGCGCTTTTCTTCTTGACCAGTAACTTTATACGCATTCATAAGTTCCGTTAAAAGCGGCACAGCCTTAGGATATTTCTCTATTTTTGCCTCTAATTCAACAATTCTACGAAATGTATCTAACTCAACGAGCTCTGGATTGCGCTTACGGCGCCATTCCTGAAAGCGCCACCAATGATGCGCAATTGGCGAAGTAAAATCATCCCACCGATCTTGTAGCCAGAACTGAAACTCTAATAAATCGCTCTTAAATCTTGAAATCCCCTTTTCACTCATTGTATTCCTCCTTTTCTATTAACTATACGCAACGTCACTTTTATATGTGACAGAATTTAGGCCCATAGTTGACAGGATTGAACTTAACAGGCTTTTCACCTTTCTCAACCTCACTCATGCCCAGAATTATACCAAAAATTATTGACTCAACGGGCATTAGAGCGCACCGTTTTCGCCCAAATATTCTATAATCCGCGAAAATTTTAGAAATGTAAAACCACAACTCGCAAGTTAAGTCCATAAACGAGTCAAAAATCTTTGTGCTTTTTTACACCCAAAAAGCCCTAAATTCATCGTATCCCAAATCCACCCTAAACCCCCTCGTTACGAGCCCGAAGACAAGAAGTGCGCACCTCTCGGTCGAGAAGTGCGCACTTCTCGGGTAAAAGGTGCGCACTTCTCGTTCTCGAGCTCGTGAGGGGGTAAAATGACGCGATACCGTTTTTCGGCTAACAACACCATATTTTTTCACCCAATTTTAGACCCTAAAAAAATATTTAAAAAAAAACTTAAAAATTTAAAATCGAATTTCCAAAAACAAGTAAAATGAAAGAATACTCCCCATACTTTACTTGTAAAAGTATACATTTTCGCGAACGAAAATTGAGGAGACTTTTCGTACTTTAATTTTATGGAATATCATCGTGATCTTATACGATCAAAAGGCGACTCTATCCTATATTCCCGCTGCTTATGAATAGACTTTTGGTTTTCTAACATCTTTTGAATTATCTCATCTCCGCGCTCCCTCAATTTTTCTGTCTCTGCTCTTTGATTAGCACTAAGAATACGAAAAATAGCACTAAGAATAATCGCAATAACTATTATCCACGTCCATTTTTTTGCGCTTGTCTTCTCATTTTTCTCAGACAGAGATGGAACATGTATACCTTGCTTTTTAGGAGGCGATTTAGTGGCCCTTTTATTCGGGGATCCACACATTGGACAAAACAAATCCGCATTAGTTAGCTTAAAATCACAATGCGGCTTTTCGGGATCGTCCGTCTGATCTTCACTAGCCTCATGAGTCAATGGATCAAGAATAGCATTACATGTATACTTAATGGGCGTATTCGATTTCAATATTTTCTTATCAGAATTACCCATGCGCTTCGCTAACACTTTAGAACCTTTAGATAAACATTCTAGCAGTTTTTGCTCATTAGATTTCTTTTTACGAAAACAAAGGCAAATAATCAAGCCTATTGGCCCAAGAGAAAAACCCATTACTAGTCCACGCCATGCCTCGTATCCCTTATTATGCATAATAGAACTGCAAATCGCAGCAAATACAACACTACTAATCGCAGATATTACTGCAATCGAAATATCACCATTCATAATTTTCTCCTTTTAAGTTTGAATATAAATTTAGAATCGTATACTAATAGCCTAAAATCTTTAACGCATTATTAGCCGCTGTTTTAACATTCGCATCCCCCTGCTCAGCAGCCTTACGGAACCACTTTACTGCCTCTGTATAATTCTGCTCTACTCCTTGACCATTCGCATACATCAAGCCAAGGTTAAATTGCGCAATCGCATCCTCTTGTTCCGCAGCCTTACAATACCACTTAACTGCCTCATGTTCATCTTTAGAAACTCCCAATCCATTCGCATACATACCACCAAGGCCACGCTGCGCAGGCGCATCCCCCTGCTCCGCTGCTTTGCGAAACCACTTTACAGCCTCAAAATAATTTTGAACAACTCCACGACCTTCCATATACAGACCGCCAAGGCCACGTTGCGCAGACGCATTCCCCTGTTCCGCCGACTTACGATACCACTTTGCCGCCTCATAATCATCTTTCGTAACGCCTTGACCTTTTGCATAGCTCACGCCAAGATTGTGCTGCGCTTGCGCACCCCCCTGCATCGCCGCCTTGCGATACCACTTTACTGCCTCTGCATAATCCTGCTCAACTCCTTGGCCATTATCATACATAATCCCAAGATTATTCTGCGCATCCGCATGCCCCTGATTCGCAGCCTTGCGAAACCACTTTACTGCCTCAACATAATCCTGCTCAACGCCTTGGCCATTACTATACATCACGCCAAGATTAAACTGCGCAGATGCATACCCCTGTTCTGCCGCCTTGCGAAACCACTTTGCAGCCGCAGCATAATCTCGCACAACTCCTTGTCCATTATAATAACTTAAGCCGAGATTAAACTGCGCCGTAGCATCCCCTTTCTCGGCTGATGACGAATTCAATTTATATTCCAAAGTGTGATTTTCTGATTCTGAACCTATCCATGAATCCGATTTGATCCACGAATATGTCATTTTAGATATCACAAATAAAGATAATGCGGCGAGCACACATTTAATAAGACGCGAAAAAAACTTTGGATACAATAACTCTACAAAGGCAAACAAAAATCCTACTCCTACACCGATTAACAGGCCCCCAATGTGAGCTGACATATCAATCCCTGGGCTCAAGCTGTAAGCAAGATTAACTCCGGCAAAAATAAATCCTTGCTTTAAATGCGCCAATATCGAATCTTTTGTAAGCCCAAAGCGCCATCCTATAACAAGTACATACATCATTAAGGATCCCAAAATACCAAATATAGCCCCCGACGCGCCAATCGACACAACATCGCCGTTAAAAATTGCAGATACCACACTTGCACCGATAGCTGCTATCAAATAAAGAGCTAAAAACTTAACATGCCCCGCCATTCTTTCGAGCATCGGTCCGAATGAGCAAAGGCAAGAAATATTCATTGCAAGATGAATCAATCCACCATGAAGTAGAGTATTCGCCCAAAGACGCCACTCTTCACCCGAAAATGTCAACGCCTTAAAATTTCCACCAAACTTTAAGAGCGCTTCAGCCGAAACATCCATCAGTGAATTAGTACGCCAAAACACCCAGCCTGAACAAGCGATTATAAGTACCGTCAATATTCCAGTAACAAATGGAATATCTGTCGGAATTTTCACGCTTTCTTCTTCTGCACTTTCTTCTTGAGTATTAGCATTGACTTCATTAATCGCCTCATCGGTAGAAGCTTCGGATTTATCTTTGATGGACGATTCTACCGCCGCGCCGCACTGCATACAAAAGCAATCATCGTCATTAAGTTCACCGCCGCACTGCACGCATCTTTTCTTATCATTCGCTACTTCTTGCTCTAAAACAACCATTCTCTTACCGCACTTACGGCAAAATACGGCCGCATCGATATTTTTCTCGTTACAGTTCTGACAGATCATAAAAAGCAACCTTTCTATTGATTAGACGATGCCACTTATCTACCTCAAGCAACCTTAGCTCCACATTTTCTGCAAAATCTGGCATTTAAAGGTAATTCAGTTTGACACGATTTACAACGTTTATTACCACTACTAGGCGCATCATCCGTTACTACCTTACTTAAGTCCTGAGTTTCTTTTAGACTTAATTCTTGAATTTTTGCACTTAAATCTGGCTTCGACTCTGTTTGCTCTGCGCTCAAATCAGACTTAGGCTCCGTTTGTTCGGAAGATACTTCTTCAACAGATTCCTTTTCTTTCTCCTTCTGCGCCACTTCTTCCAAAGCTTTTAACTGCTCCTGCAATATTTTTTCGCTACGAATAGATTCTTCAAGATTCGTCTTAGCGCGCTCAATCTTTTTTTGGCGTTGTTCATTTGCATGACTAAGAATTTTTCCCTTAACTTTCAAAACTAGGCTAAAAATCCACCACCAAGCAACGCGTAACGAGCGAGCCGCCATCATAAAAAGACGTTTATAAGGTATAACTATATATCCATTCTGCCTTAAATATCGCTTCGCATGAATCGCGACATCGGTCTCATTTGGCAATGGAGCTGGAGCTTCAACTGTGTTTTTCATTACTAATACCTTTCTATAAATTGCTATGAGAATTTTTTAGAGAATAATCACACTTATCTGCAACAACATCTCTTATATTTTATTTTCACAAATTCCAATTATCTATTATCATCTAATGACAAATGAATACAATCTTCTTTAACCTCACATTTATACTTTTTTAAATTTTTTGAATAAATCAACTTTGTTAAGACTATACGTCCAATAGACCGCTCCATCTTCTTCAATGAAAAGACGCCCATTCTGTTATTATATGTCTTATTTATCTTATAATTGACTCTACCATATACAACATTGCAAGCAAAGTTCAACCACTCGTCTTTATTATCAGGCAAAGCATTTCTAACGCCTTCAGACATTTTAATTTTTATAGAAGGATTTTTCATGCGAATTGCTTCCCAAAACTGATCAATCCCTGTAACACATTTTTCGTCACAACCTTTCTCTTTTGACGATTTTACCTTAACAGGTAATTTTACCATACCGCAAGAAATAACATGCTGCAAAGCTATCGCAACATCAACCGGAATAACCTTTGCCGCAGATTTAGGCATCCTCAAAAGTACTCCAGTCCCCGCTGACATTGTTAAAGGCATTACTACCACATATTCATCTCCTGATTCATCCATAACAATTCCAATTGCTTTATATGGATTATTAGGATATGGGAATTCTACAACTTTTCTATGATCATCATTCAAACCTGATCCAAACATCGAATCCACGGCTTGTTTTATGGGTGTAAACACAGTCTTCACTACAGGAAGATTTTCTAAACACTGATGAAACATTTTTACGCGCCGCCGTCGCAATACCCTTAATACAATCCACCCAACAACAGCTAATACAAGCGCTACAACCAAAAGCGTAACGATCTCACCGCCTATAGCCATTACTTGCCGAGGGAGTTTCTCATACAATCCCAACTTTTTGTATATTGGAACAAATATATCTCGGGTTGCCAAAGCAAACTTTTCATGCACATACAACACAATTGCTATGAACAAACCAATTGGCAACAAAAATGTAAAGCCAGCTAATACACAATGACTAAACTCATTCCTTTTATTCATAATTTGCCTTCTTAAAAACGTACTCGACTAAGAAAATATGAAGCCATCCACAATTACCCCTTTCAAATATCAATTACATCTTCGTCTCTGAGATGCCGATATTTATTATTTTGCAGCGGCTCCGATTGTGAGGATTTACAAAGAGCAACTACATCAATTACCGTAGTAGCACCTAGACCTAAAAGATTATCAAGATCTGTTGGCAGATCAATCGGTAGAATTTCATATATAAATGTCAAGAAAGGAAGCACAAGCCACCCTGCCGAATCAATTTTACCAGATCTATACCCAAATAACGCTACTGTCAGCAAGACACCTGATATTATACATGTTGCGGGAGAAAAAAGATTCCCCGAAAAGAGCGATACAGGAAAAAATACGATACCACTGAAAATAGAAATTATCGTTGGAAGAAAACAATCTGTTATTGATAGTCCTGTACAATTCTTATTAATCAATTTACTCAACCCCCAAAAAGAAGCAACCAGCAATATCATTCCCGAAAAAATGCCTGTCCAAACCCCACTATATTGTCCAATTGCAATTCCTCCTACAATAGAAAAAATAGGAACAAAAAATATTGAACAACAGCTCCGCATCCCTTTCGCTATACTTGCTCCTCGCATTTCATCTTTACCTTGCATTTGACACCTCCTATGTCCACAGGATTTTCATAATCCATTTATACATCAAATTTGCCATTTAACATTCACATCATTTTATTTTCTAAAAAATTCCATGATTAATTCTATTAATATAGCATAAGTAATAACCGTAAATAATAAAAAGTAAAAAAAGCGTGCCACTGTGCTTAATCTACGTCGCCCGGTCAACACCCAAATAATTCGCCCTGGCAAAATAATAGCCTTAAAAGTTATCACAACTATTAAAATTAGCGTTTTTAAAATTAGTTGAGTCGCGATCCATTTTCCTACTTTACCTTCTTCGATTGCTTTACTTAAAGAATAAACTCGACGTATTTCCATCAATTCTTTTATCGTACTCATAAAAACCTCTTTTTTTATTTTTAAATTTTCGTTATTTTTATAAAAATAGCACGGTCAAATGCTGACCCACTTCTGCCATCTAAGACAGACTGATCCAGGAGTTTTATTTTGGCCACATGCCTGACAAGGCGATGGACTAGCATTCGCCATCACATAATACGGCCTATTAGCCTGAAACTGTACCTGACGCGCGCCACACCACCAATTACATGTAGCACATTTCTTATCAGTAACCCTATAAGTACCAACTGACATATTACTAATCCTTTTTAGCCTTCCAGCGAAATTGAATTCTTGATGCATCCTGAATGTGCGGCAATAACAAATATCTCAAGATATCTTCTGTTTGTTGTTTTGCTTTTTGGCAATTTTCCTCTGTATCAACATCTGCCCTTATTTGTTTGTCAATAATTTTTCCTTCTTCATTGCGGAACCATTCATTACAATCTCCCCTTTTTCCCAATGGAGCCGTTACATCCCACATACGCGGATCGGGAATGTTAATCATAATTGGTTTTTCTAAGACTGGCTCACACAACTCCAACTCTAAATTGCCATCATTTTTTACACACTTCAATGTGCTCAAGTCCACCGAATATTCTGCCATTCCTTTATATTGATATTTCAACACAGCTTCTTTATCGCCGATAGCGTATTTTGCCTCTGAAAACCCCGCTGTAATCACTCGATAGGGCTTAAGTAAATTAACTTCTTTTATTCCAGTTATTGAAGTATCAATAGAGTAACTCAACTTCGGATCGAAAACACCTCCTAACATATTTCCAATATTTTTGATCGCAAGGTGCATAAGTAATATGATAAGAACACATAGTGTCACACAACCTAAAGGTCCCAACCAATGGATTATCATTTTTAAATTTTTCATTTTATACCTCACTTTACGTCAGCATTTACAGGAATAAACTCAATCTCTACGTTATGAAAGCCCAGAGTTGCATACAGCGACTTTAAAACAATAAGAGCATGATTTCTAGCTTCTTTCTTAGGAAAATTAACATTAATAGTTTCTTTAAAATCTTCCACAATTTTAAACTTAAGTTCATTATCTTTTTTCGACCTTTGCGTTTCAGTTCGCAAGCCTCCGGAGATTCTTACACGCCTTAAACTCTCTGGCCTAATATTAAGTGTCGCTTCATCTATATGAGGTTCAGGAACATAGATTTTTATATGCTCATCCATCAACTCAACTCTCGCTTCGTCTAAATCTACAACAATATCAACTTCTCCACCATGACTATACCCCACTTTGTATGGAGTCAAATCGTAATCACTCATCTTATGCTCGCCATATAAACATGTCTTCGCATTAATTTTTAATACACAAAGTCTAGACTGCGCCATATTGACTTGTTGTATCCGAGCAACAGGATCATTGGTCTCAAAAAAATTAGTTTCATCGCTACCTTTAACACAAACAATAAACCAACCAATTAAAGATATAAATAAGACAACTATAAAAATTTTATTTTTCAGCGATAATGATAATAACCATTTTTTGAACCACGCTCCAAACCGCCAATTAGAGTCAGTTTGATTTTTGTCGGTCTGATTTTCAGCTCCAACTGACATAACTCATCCTCCTTTGCACACCCCGTACATCAGCCCCGCTCCTGTGTGCGAAAAAAGCGGTGCCTCTGTGTGATTTCTTTCGAGGCGACTGGTATGCCCAAGGGAAATGCACACAGAGGACACCGCAAATGAATACAGTTATCCTAGTGATACACCTTCCCTTATTCGAACGATTACCAGTCTTTCGAAAGAAGTGTAAGATTATTATACCACATTTCGCTCTTACATGATAGTCGACAATGCGTATTCTAACCCGCGCACTCCCTTGAACATACCAGACGCCAATATGCTATACGCAATAGAAAAGAGGAGTGTGACAGTAATTTTACTTTATCTTAGGCGCGATAACGAGGCGAATTGGACTCCAATCCTGATTAAAACCGATACGCGCGGCATTCCAACGCGCCCAGAATGGCATGCGGATAAGCGTCATTCCATCAGAGCCTTTATATGTAAAGCATGGGTCAACCGTAGTATCTAACGGCGGAAGCGCACGAACTTGGATAAAATCGCCCTTATCATTAGGCGAAACCTCTATCTTTGACGGATCAACCGTATCATAAACTTTCTCCTGACCACACCAATCACCGATTCCCCATGCATTAACCGCTTTCTCGCGCTGAGGTTTACCGCCATCATAATCATATCTAACAGCACGATCAATCTCATCATTAACATGAATGCGCAATAGCTCGTAAAACGGACTCTCAGTATCTTTTGTTCCCGCATGAAACGCATACTCCCACTCCGCTAATGTCGGTAGCCGCACAACATAACCATCGGGCAGCTCATCTTTAAAGTGCCGCGTAAAATATTCGCACAACCCTTCAGCTTGAGTACGGTTAAGGCAGACATAATTCTTAAACGCCTCCTCAGTAACTATCCCATTCGGCGGATCTAGCGGCGGGAATAATGCTGATTGGCGCCGCGTAAGAGGATACTTCATAACCCAATACGGTTTAGTTAAATTAACACTCTTAGTCTTTCCATTACGCCAATGAATAGCTAAATCTACAGTTCCCGTCGGACAATGAGCGAATTCTATCTCACCATATTTACCTAAGCGCAATAAAGCGGTTTTACCCGAAGTAACGAAAAGTCTCGTCTCTAAATCTAGTTGCTCTTTAATCTTCGTTACACGCTCATCATCTCCTACTCGCTCGAAAATTCGCCGCGCACCATCAAAAAGAATACGTCGACGAATAGTTCCACTCGATTTTTCGGCTAATGCGAGAGCTCTCTCGCCAACTTGAGCTAGAGTTAACTTACCTTTATTAAGCGCGGCGAAATCTTCGGCGAGAAGCTTTTTAACTTCCTGACGCTCCATTTCATACTCCGCAGTCGCGCCTATAAGAGCGAAACTGAATAAAAAGCTCAGAAATAGCGTAAGAATAGCCTTCATTCCCCGAGCCTTTCTTCAAGCGCCGCGACCATTCGACCTATACGCGATTTAATCTGTCTAACGGCAGCCGCCTTAATTCCCATACGCTTAGCAACTTCTTCGCATGTATCGCCTGTAGTAACCAACTCTTGATAAACACGCTTAGATTGCGCCGAAAGCGCAGTTTTTTGAAGAATATGCGCAACTACCGCTAAATGACGCGCTTTAGCCCACTCTCTATCTAACACGTCGCCTACCGTTGAGGCAACTTCGATATCTCCTTCTTCAATCGGAATATGTAAATCTTCTCGCCGCGCTTGAGCCCGCCGATAATGATCGATCATCTCATTGTACAATAAATGCGATAGATATGTGCGAAATCTACTGCGCTTTTTATCGTAAGAGCCTGTTCGCAATACACCCACTAACTTAACAAAAACATCTTGGACTATATCTTCAGCCTTTAATTCATCAATTCCTCGATTAACGAGATATAATCGCATAGCAGGTTCATACAACTCAAAAAACTCTGTCCATACTGATTGATCTTCGCCAGTAGAGAGTACTGCGATACGCGTTAAAAGCATTGTTGGTGTTTCTGGGAATACGCTCATAACGCCACCTCCTCCACTTCTGGCGGAAAAAACTCATCGAAGTCATAGTGAGGCGTTGAAAAATATGAAGCAATAAAAATACAAACACCTACTAACCCCATACATGCCGCGCCTATCCAAAAGACACGACTTAAAATTCTACGTCGCGCCGACAAGAGCGATGGTGCGGGCGGAATTGGCAAACGCTTTTTAGGATCAGGATTTAAAAGCACTTCCAAAAGTTTCGCCCACTTTCGATCGAAACCTGCCAACAATTCCATCGCCGATGAATCTTTTTCGTACCAAACGCCAGTTAAAAGCCTAAATGTTAAGACACCGAGCGCCCAGGCATCATCCGCTGGCGTAGCAGCCGCGCCTGATTTAAGCTCAGGCGAAAGATAGCCCGCGCTCCCCATAATCGGCGCACGATCTGACGCGAATGTTGTAGTTACAGCGAGTTCTTGGCGTAAATCAGGCTTTATTATGCGCGAAACGCCAAAATCCGAAAGAATAGCTCGTCGTTCGGAATTAATAAGCACATTCTCTAGCTTAACGTCACGATGTACAACGCCCTCTTCATGGAGGTATTTTAGTGCAGAGCGCAAATCAGCATAAAATATCGCAACGGCATTTTCGTCAATTTCTCCTTTGCGCCGCAAATCTTCTAGAGTACATGGGCTACCATTAGGTCCTAAGACCATATCCATCGTAAAATATGGGGATCCTATTACTTCATCATACCCTAACTCATAAACCTTAACGAGTTGAGGATGATTAAGCTTAGATAGAATTTTACCTTCGGCTACAAAGCGCTTACGAAGAAATTCAGCATGCGAGCCTACGGAAGTAAAGCTTTTAAGAGCTAAAGATTCACCCCCAGAAATTGGCACAACCTCATAAACAGCCCCCATACCTCCTGAGCCGAGGGGACAAATTATTCTATAAGGACCAATATTTTGGCTAGTAGCCAAGTGTATACCTATTGGGAAGAAATAAATGCGCCAACGAGCTATCTAATCGCCTAAATTGGCGGAGGGAGGGGGATTCGAACCCCCGGTACGGAACTTAAACCGTACGACGATTTAGCAAACCGCTGCCTTCAGCCACTCAGCCATCCCTCCAAATCGTTGGCGCATATTATATCATATTCTTTGTTCGCCGTCAACGAAGACGGCTGAAGTTTTCCAACTACGTGGATTTAGGACTACGAGGTCGGCTGTATAGCCCTTTTCGACCTTACCAAGTTCATCACCAAGACCAAGCTCAATGGCCTGATTCCACGATGTTGTTCTTACAAGATCCTTAAGCTCAAGACCCGTAACATCGCGGACATTCTTAAGGCCAATACCCATCCAAAGCGTTGAGCCTGCGAGATTACCGCCCTTAACGAGACGCGCCTCGCCATTCTCAAGCTTAACCTCCAGCCCACCCATCGTAAAGGCGTAACCGTCCTTACAATGAGAGCAGCGAAGTGAATCGGTAATAATCTGGACGTGCGCGAGATTACGACGCGTAAAGACGAGTCTTAACATATCAGGGCAAAGATGAATCTTATCGCAGATTACCTCGGTATTAAGATCTTCAATTAAAAAGCCCGCGCCGACCATACCGATTTCGCGATGATGTAAAGGCGTCATCTGATTACAGAAATGCGTCATGTGTCTTAAGCCGTTCTTGTAAGCCGGCATAAGCTCACTAAGCTTAGCGCCCGTATGACCGCAGCTAGGGACTACCCCCATCTTAATACAATCCTTGGCGAACTTCGCACCACCCTCAGTCTCGGGCGCATACGAAATAAGCTTAACAGGATAAATCTTCGAAATTTCCTTAACCTCAGAAATCTCAGGCTTACGAACAAACGCGGGATTCTGGGCGCCGCAGCACTTTACATTAATAAACGGACCTTCGAGGTGAATACCAGGAATCTTAGAATATGGCATACCCGCGTCAGCATACTTCTTGGCATTCTTAGCAGCGACCTTAAGCTCCTCGTTCGAAACTGTAAGCGTAGTTGGGAGGAACGATGTTACGCCTTCTTGGAGCTTAGCTTCAGCGAGCTTAAAGATAGCCTCTTCATCAGCATCACAGAAGTCGTACGTAAGAGCACCATGCGTATGAACATCAATAAAGCCAGGCATTACATACTGACCCTTAACGTCAACAACAGTCGTCGCGCCCTTCTCCGAAACTTTCTTAGTCGTGACGGTTTTAATCTTCTTGCCTTCGATTACAATCGTAGCATTTTCAAGATCTACGTCAGGCGAAATAACATGAGCATTCTTAATAATTGTCTTCTGCATACTGTTCTCCTTGTTTTTAAATACGATTATATTATAACACAAAAAATGAGTTTGCGCTTTATACGAACAACATTGTCATAATTCCAGCTAAAATGCAATATGGCCCAAAAAGCCAAAACCATCTACCCTTTAGCGCTTTAACTAAAATCTTAAGCGAAAAATACCCAACAATCGCCGCGACGATCATCCCGAAGATTAGCATAGGCCATGATACTTGAGCTGAGGCTGAGGCTTCACTTTCGCCAAAGGATTTTATAATCTCTAAAACGAGAGCCCCTAAAATCAATGGGGCCGACATTAAAAATGAAAATTCAGCCGCTTTCTCAGCTTCTACCGCGCTCATACGAGCGCTAGCGAGCGTCATGCCGCTACGCGAAACTCCTGGCAATAAGGCTAACGCTTGGGCAATGCCCATAAATAAAGCCTTTAAAAAACTAACTCCCTTATAACCCTTCGGCAAAAATCGGGTCGTAATTAAGACTATTCCTGTAAATATCAAGAACGCGCCGACGATTCTAGCATCTTCAAAAAATCCTTCGATATAATCCTTAAGTAAAAAATACACCAAGATAGCGGGTATAGAGCTAACAAATATTTTTAGAACGAATAGCCAAGCTTCGCGGCGATCAATGCTAGCTACACGCGGCGACAAACAATTCATTAAAATACGCCCTAGCTGAGTCCTATAAAATACAACGATTGATATCAATGTTCCTACGTGAAGAGCTATGTCGAGTCTTAAGCCATCAATATGGACGCCTAGAAAATGCTGGCTAATTACGAGATGGCCTGAACTAGATATAGGCAGAAACTCCGCTACACCCTGAAGAAAAGCTAAAAACGCGATTTTTAACATATCAGATTAATCTTTTTAAAATAATTTATCCTTATAAATCTTCCAGAGTAAGCACATTAAAGGCACAAAAAAAATAAACATAAAGAGGCAAAACTTAGCGCCAAAACTAACTTTCATTACCTCTTCATCTACAGAACTAGCACATACCTTAGACAAATTATCGCCAAGGTCAATACCAGAAAAACAATCAGTAATTATATCTCGAACATTTTGTGCATAAAGAGGCGCGACTTGATACAGCCCATCAGTCGTCTTTACCAATGAGCCATGGGTAGTTTTAAGTAGGCGACTTAACTTAGACTCTAATTCTATATCACCAGGAACAGAAAATGAAACATCATCTAAATCAGGAGTATTAAAAATTTTAACTTTCGCTAAAATATTATCCCGACTTCGAACTTCCCATTCACAATTAGCACAATCTGACAATGCAGTATTACACTCACCACTCATCGCGATGACATTACGAATTCGCATAAAAAGGCGCTCTGTTTCAAAATTTAAAGCCTTAAGCGAAATAGACGATAATTCGACCCTTAAACATGACAATAATATCGCCATGAACAGCGGGGCCTTTTTTCCTCGGACTTCAATTATTGGAATTAGATCCATAGGATAATTACATCATATTACTCAAGCATTAGAGAGCGATACTTGGCGATATCTTCGTCTGTAAAGCCGGCTTTTCTAACAAAGTTTTCGACGCGTTCCAATGTGAATGTTCCCTTACCGTGTTTTACAAAGCTCTTAGGAATATTGTCGTAAAAACCCTTATGACTAAAATTAGATCCGCGATTCCAAAAGCCTGTAGCCTCCCAATCAAGACTTAGATTATCGTCATTTACGCCTAAAAGACCAAGGAGTATATAAGTAAGAGTTCCAGTACGATCTTGACCAGCGTAACAATGGAGAATAAAAGGATAATTCTCTTCTTCGAGCATTAACTTAAAGATTTTCTTAAAGTTCTTTATAGCGCCTTTACTATGAATACCACCATAAGCCGCGTACGACGCATGAACCCAATTAACTGTTGGACCAAGCGGAGAGCTTTTCATACATGAAGTTTCCCAATTGTTTCTTAAATCAATATCCGTCTTAAAGCCAAGATACTTTAACATCTCATCGCGAGTTGATTGACCAAAACGCGTTTTACCAATGGTCGTACTCTTTACGATTCTCTTATTCTTATTCGTCTGAGCCGCCTCCCATTCGGTCTGACGACCTAAATCAAAAAGCTCCTTTTTAGTATAAAAAGTTTGCTTCGGATGGTCATTCATAGCGGCAGAGCGATAAATACGACCTTGTTTAACACGCTTACCGTTAAGACCGATATAACCGCCAAGATCACGAACATTGGGCACCCCAGGGAATCTAAGAATACGAGGAAGTACATCTTCAGTTTTAAAAGAGGACGAAACAGTTTCGTTACCAGCTGTCACAGTCCACTTGTAATCTGTAGCGATTTTAAGATTATCGACATAAGTAAATTTTTCTTTTAGAGTTTTCTCGAAGGCGAGTTTACCAGTAGAAGCCTCTAGAACTTTTACTGTATATTCCGCGCCGTCTGGACCTTCCCACTCAAGACGAGTAGTTTTTGGCCACCACGTTTTACGCTCCTTACCTTCTACAACTTCAGCCGGTTTAGCGAGAACATTCGAACGATATTCCTTTTGACGAAACTTCTCACGCCTATCCTTTAACGGCATTGTCACAAAAGCCTTTTGAGATTCAGTCAAAGTTGGCATTATCGCTCCATCGCTAGGCGCGACAACCTTAAGAGAGCTCGAAAATGCAACAATAGCATTAAACCCAAACAACACCAGACATATAATCTTTTTCATTTATATTCCTTATTTTATTTTTAAAATTGAATTAATTTGATTATTATATCCACTAATTCATAAATAGTCAAACACATAGTCTAATCTTATAACATTATTTTAAACCACCTTTTATAATGTTACTCCTGTTTTGAAAATTGCAATTTCACGGGCGTTATTTATTTCGGAGGTCGTCTTTTCGCCTGATGCTACTAATATTACATAATTTAAAAGCCTTAATCCAGCTTCTTCGAGCGTCTCATTAGCATCAGCGAGAGTCCCAGCGTTAAAATCTATCCAGTTGCGTTTTTTAGTATAAAGTGCGCTATTAGTTGAAATTTTTACAGTAGGCGCTGGCGCGCCAAATGGCGTTCCGCGACCAGTCGTAAATAAAACGATATGCGCGCCCGCAGCTGTAAGAGCAGTAGCCGAAACTAAATCATTACCGGGGCCAGACATTATATTAAGACCTTTTAATACAACCCTCTCAGCATAATCGATCGCGTCAACTACAGGCGAACTGCCGCCCTTTTGAACACATCCACAGCTCTTATCCTCTAAAGTCGTTATTCCGCCCGCCTTATTACCAGGACTCGGATTTTCATAAACGACTTCATTATGCGAAATGAAATAATCTTTGAAATCCGAAACTATTTTAGCAGCCTTCTCGAAAACCTCCCAACTTGACGCGCGATTAAACAGTATCGGCTCCGCGCCAAACATTTCGGGAACTTCTGTAAGTATCGTCGTTCCGCCCAAAGCTACTAGAAGATCGCTAAATCTACCTACAACTGGATTAGCTGTAATTCCAGATAGACCATCAGATCCGCCGCACTTCATCCCTATTACGAGCTCCGAAACATCAACATCTTCGCGCTTATCGTTAGCCATAGCTTCGGCAATTTCGGCTAATAGGCGCGAGCCCTCAGCGATTTCATCTTCTACGTCCTGACAGACTAGAAACTTAATGCGAGAAGAATCCACATCTCCTAATTCCGCGCGAAATTGTTCAGGCGTTATATTCTCGCAACCGAGTTGTAAAACCAATACTCCACCAGCATTCGGATGGTGACAGAGCGCCGCGAGTAACTTTCGCGTACGTGCGTGATCAGCCCCAGTCTGCGAACATCCGTAGGGGTGAGAAAAAGAATAAAGCCCTTCAACGTTGCCTTTAACAAGCGACGCGTTAAGCGCGGCAAGACGCGAGGCTATTGAATTAACACAACCTACAACAGGGACAATCCAGATTTCGTTTCGTATTCCTACGCTCCCATTCGCACGTCTATAACCTTTAAAAGTAAGAGGCTTTAATTTTGAAACATCAGTTTTATTAGCTACAAGAGGATTATAAGAATATTCGGCCGTCTCATTCAAAAGCGTTTTGACATTATGAACATGAACCCAATCGCCTTTTTTAATATTGGTAGACGCAACGCCAATAGGAAAGCCATATTTAATGATTTTTTCGCCAGTCTTAATGTCGTTAAGAGCTACCTTGTGACCAGCACATATATCGCCGCGCTTTTTCAAAAGCACCTCGACATTATCAGAGGAATGAATTTTAATCGCGTCCATAATTAGAGATAAATATTTATGTCTTCGCCCCAAAATTCAACATTCGCCGCGCATTTAGTAACGAGAGATTCAAGCGGCATCGTGCGGTTTTCGAAGAACCATTCGAGAACCTTTTTATCGTCACGAATGAGATATGTCTCATCGCCACGCTTTGCCTCGAGGGCGGTCCTTTCTGCGTTCCATTTTTCGCCGCGTGAATAAAACTCCACGAGCGAACGGAAGGAAGCGGAAAGATTCTTGGGCGACTTACCAAATTTTTCGTAATACGCTTTTACACTCGGCAAGCATCGCGCCTTCCATTTAGAAACTGAATTGAGCGAAATATCAAGAAGCTTATGATTGATAAAGGGATTTTTAAACCTCTCGGTAACAGACGTGGCGAAATCCTTAAGCTCCTTTTCGGGCAGCGTCAACGTTGGAATAATCTCAGCGTAAATCGTCTCCTCCATAAAAGACCTTACACCTTCATCATTCATGCAATCACGAACAATATTAAAGCCTTTTAGGTAAGCCCCAAGAACGAACGATGTATGCGCCCCATTTAAAATACGAACCTTTCGCTGCTTATAAGGCGTGTGATCGTCAACAACAATAATCGGCAAATCGGTTTTAGCTAATCCGAGTTCATCGGCGATTGACTTAGGGCCTTCAATGACCCAAAAACCAAAACATTCACCCGTGTCTATTACGTTATCTTCGTAGCCGTTTTCCTCGTTGAGACAGTTAGCTTCGTCTCGCGGATAGCCGGTTACAATACGATCAACGAGCGTTGAACAAAAGATATTTTCCTCATCTATCCAGCGAGAGAATTCCTCACCTAAATTCCAATCGGTCGCATGGAGCTTTACACATCTCTTAAGTTCGCGCCCGTTATTATCGATCAGTTCGCACGAAAGAATGATAAAGCCTTTACCTTTTTCCTTTCCAAAAAATTTAAAGCGTTCATAAAGAAAGCGCGTCATTTTAGCTGGAAAGGAATTCGCCGGAGCATCGTCAAATTTACAGGAGCTATCGTACGCAATACCTGCTTCAGTTGTATTAGAAACAATAAATCTCAAATCTGGATTTTTAGCATTATCCAAAAACGCCGCATTATCTACATAAGGATTAATGCAGCGCGAAACAGACGAGATTACGCGTTTGCGGTTTACGGCACCACCGTTTTCGAAACCGCGCAGATAAAGAGTGTAAAGTCCTTCTTGTGCATTTATCGCATCGCGTATAAAATCACCGCCAGGAATGGGCTGAACGAGACAAACCTTACCATTAAAGCCAGCCTTCTCATTGAGAATATCTATAAAATAATCTACAAACGCTCTAAGAAAATTCCCCTCTCCAAATTGCAGAACTCTCTCCGGAGCCTCGCGAAGCAAATATCCACCAAACCCCGTTTCTGTTAATGTTTTATATGATAGTTTATTCATAATATTAACGTTAAATCCCTTTAATTCATTTCATATTTATGAATCATAAATTATGAAATAAAATTTAAAAAAAATTATAGCTCATCTCAGAGCACCAGTCCCTTCGGGACGATATTTAACCCGATTTTTCAAACTCAATCACCTCTCAAATATCGGGCAAAATATGGATCTGCTACAGAATACTTATCTTCTATGCGTTCAATGTGACCATATTCCATTAGAATCTTTTTTGCCGAATTGACGGTCGAGGACGCTCCGAGCAGATAGCGCGAACGATAGTCATCATCAAACTCCCGTGTACGCTCATGTGCTAGTGCAATAAGAAGTTTCTTCTGTGCACCGGAAAATGTAAGCATCAACTGTTCGTATTGATCTCGATTAAAACCTGAAAGAAGCCGATACGCAGTCTCGACATCGTCAGAAGATACAGTCTTGCGCTTGGCATCGTCAATCAAACGAAAAACTTCAAAACCGAGCTGCTGAATATAATACGGTATATTATCGATTTTCTGCACCAATAGTCCTGCAACCTGACGCGAAATCGTCTTACCGCAACTCTCAAAACGGGAAACTACAAAATCCAAACTCTCCTCAAAAGGCGGCTTATTGAGCATCATTGCGATTGCAGATTTGTAGAAAGGACGATTACGGTCAGCGAACATCCGACGCAACATGTGATAACGGCTGCCAAGAAAAATATACGATACATTCCGATGGTGCTGAATAACCGCGCGCATCGTTCGTTCAAACTGTCCATCAGGCAGAAGTTCCTCGACCTCTTGAAACTCATCAAACACAATTACGGCGCGCTTATTCGCTGGAACAAGACGATGCGGCAAATCAAAAACTTCCTCCAAGGCCTCTGGTTCAATTCGAGACTGTGCGCTTTCCATAGAAAACCCAGGTTCTCCGTCGGCACCGATTGTCATCTTAAAACGCAAACTTTTAAGCAATTCACCCAAGCGTTTAAATTCAAATTTGACAGGCGCAAACTTTTTATATACTTTTGACACATAAGCCGAAACGAAAAGATCTATAGACGGCGTCTTCATCACATCAATGGACACGCACAGAATTCCCTCTTTTTCAAGGTCGGACATCAGTTCCGCCACCAACGAACTTTTCCCGTAGCGGCGAGGCCCATAAAGAACCACGTTAGTCTGTCCGCTTAAAAAACGCGATCGTAGATCGGCACGAATTTCATGTCGATCGTAAAACCCGTCACCAGTTGCAAACTGAAGATAATTGAAAGGATTTTTCATGCCTTAAATTATATCACATACACTTACGAAAACTCAAGTAAATGCTAACGAGAATATTCGTAACTTAAATTCTCGTCAACTCCGCCTAACAACGATCTTCTGCCTAATTTTAGATTAAAAAAGAATATTCTATAAGCCAAATAAACTTTGATGCGCAAGATAGTTAAGTTTAGTAACCGCCTCCAATTTTAAGATTTGAAAGATACGTCCCGTAAGATGATTTTCCGTAAGTATTAGCTAACAACTTCAGTTGGCTATCATCTATCCAACCCTTAGACCAAGCAATCTCTTCAATACATGATATCTGTAAGCCCTGGCGCTCAATAAGAGCCCTCACAAAGTTTGTTGCGTCTGCTAAAGATTGATGAGTTCCTGTATCTAACCACGCGAACCCTCGACCCATTGGAACTACAGAAAGACGCCCCTCTTCAAGATATATACGATTTAGATCTGTTATCTCATATTCGCCGCGCGCCGAAGGCTCAAGGCTCGCTGCCTTTTTAACAACATCATTGGGATAAAAATAAAGTCCTACGACTGCATAATTAGACTTTGGATTAACCGGCTTTTCTTCCAATGAAATTGAACGCCCTTTAGCATCAAACTCTACAACGCCATATCGTTCAGGATCGCTGACTCTATATCCAAAAACCGTAGCTTCCTTCGCTTCTGATGCTTTTTTCAACAACTTAGGTAAATCAGCGCCATAAAAAATATTATCTCCAAGCACCAGACACACTTCATCATCACCAATAAATTCTCGCCCTATGACAAACGCTTGCGCCAACCCGTTAGGCACTTCCTGAACTTTATAAGAAAACTTCATACCTAAACTCGAGCCATCTCCTAAGAGACGCTCAAAATTAGGCAAGTCTTGAGGCGTTGAAATAATAAGCACCTCGCGAATACCCGCGAGCATCAACGTTGAAAGCGGATAATAAATCATCGGCTTATCATATACGGGCAATAGTTGTTTAGACACAACTCGCGTTAGAGGATGCAAGCGCGTCCCTGCTCCTCCCGCTAATATTATACCCTTTCTTGCCATAATATTCTCCTATCGTAGTTACTTCCCAATACCAAGTCGCTCACCGCAATATTTGCCGCGGTGTATTGGACCCCACCACCATTCATTGTCAAGATACCACTGAACAGTCTTTCTTATTCCCGTATCGAAATTCTCTTTCGGTTTCCACCCAAGATTATCCATAAGCTTCTTCGGATCGATCGCGTACCTTAAATCATGACCAGGCCTATCAGTTACATAGGTTATAAGAGAATCATATTTCTCATTATTTTCAAGCGGTCTTAATTCATCAAGTATCGCGCAAACAGTTTTCACAACTTCTAAGTTTGTCCTCTCGTTGTGACCACCGACATTATAAGTTTCACCCGACTTACCTTTTTCGTTTACTAAAAGGAGCGCCCGCGCATGATCCTCTACATAAAGCCAATCACGAACATTAGCCCCTTTACCATAAACTGGTAATGGCTTACGATCAAGACAATTTAAAATGATAAGCGGAATAAGCTTTTCTGGGAAGTGATACGGACCATAGTTATTCGAGCAATTCGTTATGAGCACCGGTAAACCGTATGTATCATGCCAAGCACGAACTAAATGGTCGCTTGAAGCCTTACTCGCTGAATATGGAGAATGCGGGCTATAAGGAGTTTTTTCTGTAAAATAACCCGTCTCTCCAAGCGTCCCATACACTTCGTCTGTTGATATATGCTGAAAGCGAAAAGCTGACCGAGCCTCTTCTCTAAGATTTTTCCAATATTTTAAAGCTGCTTGTAATAACGTAGCCGTACCAACAACATTAGTACGAATAAACTCGCCAGGACCATCGATAGAACGATCGACATGCGATTCAGCAGCGAGATGAAAGATTGTATCAGGCTTAAGCTCATCAAACGCCCTATCCATCTCAGTTTGATCACAAATATCAGCTTTAAGAAAACGAAGACGTGGATTCGAAGATGATAACGTTTCAGAGTCTAATCCAACTTCTTTAAGCGACTCGGGAACGCCAGCGTAAGTTAATTTATCAACTACCAACACTTCCGCCTGAGTCTCATTTATCAAAAGGCGAACAAGCGCCGAACCAATAAAGCCCGCGCCACCCGTAACGATACATCTTTTAGCATACAAATTCATTATATCTCCTCCCAAGGATCTATTTCAGATAGGCGCGGATGCTTTTTATCTTTTTCCGAAAGAGTAATTTCAACGCCAAGCTCTGGCCAATCAATATTTAAAGCTGGATCATTAAAATAAAGTCCTCGGTCAGCTGATGGGCAATAAAAATTATCACACTTATAACTAAAAAGCGTATTATCTTCTAAGACGATAAACCCATGAGCGAACCCACGCGGAATATAAAATTGTTTACCATTTTCAGCCGACAAAACTACGCTTACATATTTACCGAATGTTGGAGAACCTTTACGAATATCAATAGCTACATCTAAAACTGAACCACGAATAACTCTAACCAACTTAGCTTGAGTATGCGGTGCCGCCTGCCAATGAAGACCGCGAACAACACCCTTAGAGGAAAAACTCTCATTATCTTGAACAAAGTCTGCCAATATCCCCGCAGCCTTATATTTTTCAGCATTATACGACTCAACAAAATATCCTCGCCCATCCTTATGAAACTTAGGATGAATAATCTTAACACCTGCAATCTCTGTATCAAAAACTTCCATTATCATTCCTTATTATATTCTATATCTTCGTTATAATATTCACTGACAAAATATCAACTCACGCCCTGCGCACAATGAATGCGCAAGCGCAATTTCCATTTTATTTTCTAGCATCTTATCTTTATTTTTATTTAACCTCATTATCAATAATTATTCTTAATATTATCAACTGTATTTTACCTTTTTACTTCTCTAAAGTCAAGTTTAGCACACCCTAGATAGTGTACATCTGCTACCCATGTGGTTTCCAAAAGTAAACGAATAAATTACGTTCGTTTACTACCCATAAAGATTAGCTATAACAGAAGAGTACAAGATTTCTCCCTCTACCCTCCCCGGGGAGGGGACGTGCGTTTACTTTCAGAATCTCCTAGATGATT
>JAGBTH010000043.1 GCA_017631385.1 Kiritimatiellia bacterium | reverse complement strand
GGAGCGTACGACGCTAAACTTACTACCGGTAAAACGACGTGGAAAGTCGCTGAAATTGAGAATGTAAAAGCGTTGAAAATTCCAAATGAAGCGTGGGAGGTCGGCGGACAGTTTGAGGTAAAAGGGCGCGGGCCTTATGCCGTTGAACCTAAGGCGTGGCGTGACGCGGTCGTAGTACGCAATCATGCGGGCATGAAGGGGCGCGGCATTTGCGGTGTAAGAACGGTAGGGTGGATGCTATTTCCGACGCAGCTCCCCGATCAGACCGAAGAGCGTATTTCGCTCGGCACTGTTAGGGCTATCGCGCGAAATGTAGAATGGAGGTCCCGCCATACTTACAGTGAAGATGATTGCCGCGATCCGCTTATTGATAAAATAAATGACTTTCTTAAAAATGGCGGTAAGCTCGTAATCCCGGCGAATACGCGCTTTCAGGCTGCCGTTGATTTAGGCGTTTATAAGTGCGCATATCCGATTTTAAAAATGAAAGGCGCTAATGGAGCGCGCGTTTCGTGGACTTGGGTAGAGTCGGCGATTGACGCTAAGACGAAACGGAAAGCCAACCGTAATGAAATAATCGGTAAGTATTTGCGCGGCTATGGCGATGATTTTATTTCGGATGGAGCGATAGGAGAGTTTTCCACTCCTTGGTTTAGATGCGGCAGATGGTGTAGAATAGATGTCGAAACTCTCAATGAGCCTTTGGAGATTTCGGAGATGTATCTTATTTCAAACCGTTATCCTCTAGAGATGGAATCTACTTTTTCGGCGTCTCCCGACGCATCGTTCGGCGAAATACGCGAGATTTGCGCGCGCGCTATGCAAATGTGTGCGCACGAGACGCTTTTTGATTGTCCTTATTACGAGCAGCTTATGTATGCCGGCGACACTCGTGTTCAGCTTTTCGTTTTAGCGGCCATGTCTAATGATGAAAGGCTCATTAAGCGCGCGATAGAGTGTTATGATTTAGCTTCCCGCGATGACGGGTCGGTACCCATGAGCTGGCCTCAGCGCGGCATTCAGGAATCGTTTACTTATACGCTCGCCTATCTTCTTATGTATGGCGATTATGTAATGAATGGTACTGATCGTCAATGGCTGAAGGCGCGTTTGCCCGGATTCAGAAAGACGATGTCAGGCGTAGAATATTACGAGAATAAAGAAGGGCTCTTAGAGGATGTGCCGGGTTGGCCGTTCATGGATTGGCCGATAGGGTGGTACGCTGGTATGGCGCCAGGGAGTTTCGTAGGAGACGGTGTCAATGCCGAGATAAATCTCTTTTGGCTCCTCGCGCTTGAGTCGGCGGTAAAAGTAGAGAAGGCATTAGGCAATGATGATATCGCCGCGCATTGGGCTAAAAAGGCGACGAAATTAAGGGCGAAGATTTTCGAAAAATTCTGGTGTGATAAGAGGGGTCTTCTTTCGGATACCCCTCAGATGAAGTATTTCTCGGAGCATGCTCAGGCGCTTGGCATTATTTCGGGCGTCCTCAAAGGTAAGAATGCGGAACTGGCGCTTAAGCATCTTTTAGAAGATAAGGATTTGGCGCGTTGTACGGTTTACTTTTCGTATTATCTTTTTGAGGCGTTTTTTAAGATGGATAGAGGGGATTTATTCTTAAAGCGCCTTGATTTGTGGCGTGATTATCTAAAGTTGGGCGTTACCACGCTTTTAGAACGCCCTGAAAACGAAAAGATTCAAGCGCGAAGTGACTGCCATGCGTGGGGCGCTCATCCAATTTGGTTTATGCAGACGGGGCTTGCGGGTATTAAGAGCGATGGAGAGTTCTTCTCTCGCGTATTAATAAAGCCGTCCCCCGGGTCGTTAAAGAGAATTCAGGCGTCGCACCCGCATCCTAAGGGTAAAATAACGGTTGATTTAAAGTTTGAAGGTGATAAAGTATCAGGTAGCGTTAGTACGCCTATCGAAGGGCGTATTGAATATAAGAACATTTTATTACCTTTAAAAATAGGCGTTACAAACTTTTAAGAATAGAGCATTTATATTCGTGTGATAATTTGATATAATTATATCTAATAGTTTTGGGCGATTAGTTGGATTGTCCATTTGAAAAGTAAATGAGATATAAAATGAAATTAAATAAATTATTTATTGGCTTTTTAGCTGTTATTTTTTCGTTGGCGCTTAATGCTAAGCAGCCAAAGTATGTATTCTTATTTATTGGTGATGGTATGGCCGCCAATCATCGCGTGATGACTGATCAATTTTCGCGTCAAATCGGGCGCGGGCCTCTCGCTATGGATCAGCTTACGGTTAAAGCTCTTACGACTACTCTTTCGGCTGATAAGCTTATAACTGATTCTGCAGCTGCTGCGACAGCGTTAGCTAGTGGTGTAAAAGCTAGGAATTGTATGCTCGGGTGCGATGCTAAAGGTAATTATGTTCCTTCGTGTGCGACTTTAGCGAAAGAATCGGGTAAGAAGGTTGGCATTATTACTACTGTTACGACAACTCATGCTACGCCCGGCGGATTTTATGTTCGCGGCCGTTCAAGGGGACAGAACTATGCCGTGGCTGCGGATCTTGTGAACTCCGGATTCGATTTCTTTGCGGGTGGCGGCTTGGATCGAAAGTTTGATGATACTAAAAATCCCGATTACGAGAAGTATGGGAATATTTACGAATACGCCCAAAAGAAGGGTTATAATGTCGTAACGAACAAGAAGGAGTTTTTAGCTCTTAAGCCTTCTGACGGTAAGGTTTTAACGCGCTTTACGGATCTTGTTTATCCTTATGATATAGATATTACGAATGACGAGTTGGAGCACTATCCGACAGTTGCGCAGCTTCTTGAAAAGTGTGTTGAGATGATTGATAATCCCGAAGGCTTCTTTATTATGGTTGAGGGCGGTCGTATCGACTGGTCTGCTCATGCTAATGACGCGGCGACTACTGTCCGCGATATTGTCGCTTTGGATGACGCGGTTAGAGTAGCGCTTGAGTTTATGAAAAAGCATCCTGAGGAGACACTAGTTGTAGCTACGGGGGATCATGAAACAGGTGGATTAACTGCTGGTGTAGCGGGAGTAACATCGACTTCTGATATTTCAATTCTCACTAATCAGACTACGAGTATTAGAGAGTTTGATGAGAAGATGCGTCAGGCGGTTCTTAAGAATCAGAAGTTCAGCTTTGAAGATGGTAAGAAGATGATTACAAAGGGCTTTGGACTTAAATTCGAAGGGGATCCTAAGAAAGATTTAATGGTTCTCACGAAAGAGGAAATCGCTAAGGTTAAGGCCGATTTTGAGAATGATTTAGCTAAACTTCTCGCTAATATGATTAAAAAGAAAGATGCCGTTGAGTATTTGACGATTTCTAAGCATCGTCTCGGTATTCGCCTTGGTAAGTTAATCTCTAAGCGTGCTGGTGTATCGTGGGCTCATACCCACCATTCTGGCCAGCCGGTTATACTTTCTGCTGAGGGATGCTGCGCTGATCTTTTTAAGAAGGGTAAAATGGAGAATTCCGAAGTTGGTAAGATATTGAAGTCTTTTTATCAAAAATAATTGATGAAGATTTCGTTTTCTAAATTATCGACTATATTTCTATCGCTTTTTTTAGCTGTAGCAACTATTTATCTTATCGCGAGGCCTGGCGCTAACATTCTCGTATCGGCGCCAATTAATGCTACGATTAATGCTGAGGTTATAGATGTAGATGACTCTTCTGTTGAAGATTTAGGCGCTGTAAGATATGGTACTCAGCGACTTAGAGTCGCGCTTTCGGATGGTAGGGAATTTGATGCTGAGAATGAGCTTCGCGCACAGGTGGAATTAGATAAGCTTTTTAAAAAGGGCGATAGTGTTGTAGTTGAATTACCTGAGAATGTAAATAATGATACCGTCTTATTCGCGCGGGATTATTGGCGAATCGGTTGGGCGGTAGCGCTTTTCGCGCTTTTCGCTGTATTGTTATGTGCTTTTGGAGGTTGGACGGGCTTTCGCGCGCTTTTTACGTTTTTCTTTAGCTGTTTAGCGGTTTGGAAGATACTAGTTCCAGCGGTATTAAATGGCGCGAGCGCGGCATTAGTTTCGTTTTTAACGGTTGCTGTTTTAACAGCGGTAATCGTTTTTTTAGTTGCTGGATTTACGCGAGTTGGCGTCTCGGCGTTTTTAGGCTCTATAATTGGAGTTGGGGTTTCATTAATTTTGGCGTGGTTCTTTAGCTTTGTCATGTATATTGACGGCGCTACAATGCCATTCGTTCAGCAACTCGTTAATGCTAATGCGGATATTGTTTCGTTGCGTAATATCTTTGTTGGCTCTGTAATTCTCGCTTCTTCTGGCGCGGTGATGGATTTAGCTATGGATATTGCCGCGGGAATGGCTGAAGTTCGTCGCCATAATCCAAATGTCGGATTTAAGGATCTTTTTCTTTCGGGATGTCGCATTGGTCGTGCAGTCGTCGGAACGATGACAACGACACTACTTTTGGCTTATTCGGGCGGATATCTAACGCTTTTAATGGTTTATGCGTCAGAAGGCGTACGCCCTATTGATTTTATCAATACGACTCTTGTAAGCGCAGAAGTTGTTAAGACGCTTGTAGGTAGCTTCGGGCTTGTTCTAGTAGCGCCTTTTACAGCTTTTGCAGGCGCATTCGTTTTTTCTAATCACAATCGTGATTGAAGTTGGCGAAAGTGCACTTGATAGAATGCAGTTAAAAGAGTATAATATCTAGTAATTGTCCACTTGATAATCTCTACGGGCAAGGTAAAATCAAGATAAACTCTAAAAAGATCAGACGAAAGGTAAACTTAAAATGGCACGTGCATATAATTTCTCCGCCGGTCCCGCGGCGCTTCCGCTCGAAGTTCTTCAGGACGCTCAGAAGGATCTCGTAGATTACAAGGGTACGGGAATGTCCGTAATGGAAATGTCCCACCGTGGCAAGGATTACGATGCCATTCACCAGGAGGCGATCGCTACGTTTAAGGAGCTTTGCGGCCTTAATGACGATTGGTCTGTCTGCTTTATCCAGGGCGGCGCTTCCATGCAGTTCGGCATGATCCCCATGAATTTCCTCGGCAATGGGCGACGAAGTTTGAGAAGCTGTACTCGTCGTCAACGATCTCGGCGTGGACCTGCCGGCGGGCGTAGACGTCGTACTCATCGGGCGTC
>JAGBTH010000042.1 GCA_017631385.1 Kiritimatiellia bacterium | reverse complement strand
GTTGTTTGTCCCCGCCTGCGCCACCAGCGCGACCATCGCCGCGAAAAGCGTCATCATCATCATTTTCTTCATCGTCGTTTTCCTTTCATTGACAATTGGTATTGGTACTGGCAACACTTCCACATCTTGACCGCCGTAGCCTTGGCGAAGGTGATTGGCAACATTTCCCGACGATTCGTGCAAATGGTTTCATGGGTTACTCCTTTCGTTAGTCATTCGTCGTCCATGTCTTCGTGCAGTTCCTTTGCAAGCGGACGCACCTGCTCCAGCCACTTGTCGCGCTCGGACTCGGGGTAGAACTTACCGAAGGCACCACAATCTTTTATTGACTCTAATAGGCCAAGGTCACGCTGGTACATGCAACCACTCGGCAGATAGATGCACCACACGGAATCGCCTTCGGTTGCCGCGAGTCCCACCTTGTCACATTCATCATCTACGTCAAATATGTAATGGCGCGTCTGAAACGCAAATTTGCAACGCAAAACGGCAAGCCGCTGAACAGAATTCGCGCGCTCCTTCCAATAGCGGGAGTACGAATATGGATTGTCGCCCTTGCTCCCGTCGCCGCATACGAGTTCATGCAGCTGACGCTTGAGTTCGATACCGAGAATGTGCCATCGAAGCGTCATCCATGAGCGGTGGATATTGAAGACTGCACCAAAGACGATGAAAGCAAGAATCACCCATGCTGCGCCGTACGCGAAGCGTCGCGCCTTGGACGCGCCCATTCGCTTGAGTCCCGCCTTTTCCAGCACGGCAGCGAGCTCCGCGCCATCCACGCCGCGCCCGCTCCAGTCAGGGACGCAGACCACATTGCCGCTGTGGCATTGCAAGTAGAGCGCGTCGGCGTCGATGCAGTACTTCGTGAATTCGCTCCACGGCATCGTCGCCTTGCTATCGCCGTGGGCGCAGTAAAGACCCTCGTCGGAGAGATGGTATTCGGCAAGATTCGTCTTGCGTTTGCGGTAGGCCTCCACGACACCGCAACGGAAGCGACGGCGGCGAAGCCATACCGTCACCGCAATCGCCAGCGACATAAACGACAAGAAGTTGCCAAGGCTCACGCCGCTTTGGGCAACCAACCCCTCAACCATCAGTTCCGCCACGGTTTGTGCCCACGCCACGACAAACAACATCACGGCGGAGATGGCGAACATCGTGCGGAAGTATCGCCTGAACGGGCGCATCGCCAGCGCCACCGTTTCCTTCTCGCTCTTCTCGCAAGTATATGTCAGCTCCATTATTTTGTTCCTTTCATTGTTCCCGCCGCGAACGCGAGGGATGAGACGAGGATTCCTCTACGCAGAGCGGCGGAGGACAAGTTGATTCGTGCAAATGGTTTCATGGATTGCTCCTTTTCGGTTGGGGTTTCGTTGTCAGGATTTGAAGGATATATAATTTCGCCAACATCTTCCAGAATTTTGCGCCATTCGTCTTGGTTCAGCTTGCCTTTGCAGAGGAATGAGACAACACGGCGCCTGGGATTCCACGCCACCTTTGCGCCATCTCTTTCTGCAATCTCAGTCAAAACCGTCCGTACGGGAACATTCGTCGCATAGAACTCTTTCAGCGGCACAACGAGATTGCGGCCATAGACCAATTCAACCTTGATTGGCCCCAATCCGTCAATGCCGTTCATGCCCGGAGGATTCAGCACTACCTTTTCAAGATAGTCCCTCGTGTCTTCAATCGTAGATTGGGAAGCGATCGACACAACGGGAACAATGCAATCCAGAAAGTTCTGGCTCCATGCGGACCAGGATGAAAGCCAAACAGCGGTAGGCGCATCAGCGCCACCAATTACACCAATGGATTCCGCATATCTTTTTGTGTCATCACATCCCGCCAAACCAAGCAACATTATTCCCGCAACAATCCGGGCAAATCTCTTTCGCATATTCATCTCGCTTCTCCTTTCGCATTTCCTCTCCCCTCTCGCGCGAGGGATGAGACGAGGATCCCCCTACGCAGAGCGGCGGAGGACAAGTTGATTCGTGCAAATTAGAATCAGAGGGTCCCCATTGGTGGTGTGAAAGTGGTGGAGTGAAATCATTTTACACCCCTCCACGCTTTGGAGGTTATCAGAGTTTTTATAATCATCCATCATCATCACTACCAATTATACCACTTTAACCCCTAAAATAAAAGCGCGGCGTTCGCACCCAACCATCCCCAATCCGTCGCAAATTTCTATCACTTATCTCCAATGGAATCAGTCCCCAATGCTGTTACCATCTCACACTTCTTCAAAATCTGTAGATACTGTTTTTCTCGATTAGTATTCTTACTACTTTGTAATCTTTGAATCAGCGTTTTTATTGCTTTTTGCTTTTCTTCTAAAGAATATCCGCTTTCTGAAAAAGCTAGCGGATCATAACCATATAAAACATCATTACAAAACTGAAGAATTCGTTCATCACCAGTTTGATTAAATCTGACATATAATATACTTGGATGTTCGCAAAAGAAAAACATAAAACTGTCGCGATACATATAAAGAGCATGTCCGCCATCCCGAATGGCATTATAGTGAAATAGTGCCTCAAAATTATCGGCATTTTCAGGCTTAGAGCGAATCACTTGAAGTAACTTTGGAAAAACTTTTAATTCTGGATACGGTTTTAAATCACTCAATGTTTTTGCAGCCAATATCTTTTCAGCTACGGATGGCGTTATACCCATAAAACAGGAGATAATAATGCCTAGAACCAGTACCGTAGCAATACAAAAAACAAGTCCTTTCTCTTTTTTATCCTTGCCATTTCTCTTCGCCATATTATATCCTCTCAAACTTTTTAACATTATATCAAAATTCAGTTATATCCTCCACATCAATCCCTCCATCACATTTTTCCGCGTCAAAATCTTACTTCAAAAAAAAACTCCCTCAATCCGCCGCGCTTATCGCCATTTTCTATCACTTATCACCTCCCTTAGCTATTCTATTTTGCAGAAGCTTTATAAAGCATTATACCAAATTCCGTTTCACATTTTGGATTTGTAAGTTCAATAATAAATTCTATATTTTTACCAACATACTTTTCATTAAACTCTTTTAAAGACTTAACAATACCTCTTCTTAAAGCCGTAACATAAATTAATTCCGTCGTCTCTTTCTTAGTCAGTGTTATTGGAGGATTAAATTTCATTGATGATAAACTATGCTTCTGTATATTAGATATTCTTTCTTTTTCTATCTTTGAAAAGTCGTATTCTATTTGTTCTAATTTTTCACCTTCTAAATGAAATGCAAAACTATTAACTAACTGAAACACATTAGATGAACAATTTTTTTTAAGCCATTCATACTCATTCTCTTTAAAACTAAAAATTAGCGACCACTCATTTATTTTAGATATTATTTCGTCACTCGAAACTGGCTTAACAAAAGAAAGTTTCACTCCTGAAGGCGGTTTAACTATAGGCCGGCAAAAACCCTTTAACTCATCCATAAACAATTGACCGTTTTCTTTTGAATCATCCGACAAATAACTCCCTCTATACCACTTTAATCTCTCTTCTTTTAAAGTCAGACAATTGACTGACAAATAGGATGGATAAAAATCCTCTAAAAATAAGGCGTTGAAAATATTCTTAGAAAAAAACTGATTACTCCATCTAGAATAAACTACATCTTCTGCCCGCGTCTTTATTAACTTTAATTCAGCATCCTTAAAATGCTGAATAAACTCTTGCATCATCTCATTTTTCGCATTCACCGATAAGTCTATAAATTGTCGCATAGCTTTCCCATAACTAGAAAAAGCCATGGTAAGCACAAGAAATAAAACAAAAAGTAACAAAAAATATTTAATCCAACTTTTCATATAACACTCCTCTATTAGAATCCGAGGGTCCCATTGGTGGGGTGAAAGTGGTGGGATGAAGTCATTTTATAGCCCACCATTCTTTGGAAGTTATAAGAGATTTTACAAGCATCCATCTTCATCATTACCAATTATACCAATTTAACTCGTAAAATAAAAGCGCGGCGCTCATCCAAAATTCTGGCACAAGACCATTCCACTGCCACTTTGGCATTTTAGTCGAAGTCGAAGTTGAAGTGGAACATTGGAATTATTAAATTCTCATAATAAAATCTACAAATTCCATTGTTCGACTTCGACTCTCGACTTCAACTAATACGTTAATAGTCGAAGTCGAAGTCGAAGTTGAAGCTGAACAGTGGATGTTTAATGCATTGACCTTTACTTACTAAGTACTTGTCTTGATTGAGAAGCACAAAACCGAACGACGAGATCGAGTGATGGCGTCCCAACCGCAGCACTACCTTCACAAGCTCGTACCTAAGAAGTGCGCACCTCCAGGGTAAAAGGCGCGCACCTTTTATCTTCAAGCTCGTGAGGGGATCAAAAAAATTGGTTTAGACCACGCAAAGCATAGTAAAATTAGGTGAAAAAACGCTCTGTAGCGGGTGAAAGCAGTTGAAATGGCGCCATTTCTTCATAAAGAGGCGGCATTTTAACAAGAAATGGCGGCATTTCAACGAGAAGAGGCGTCATTTCAAGTACTTTCATCCGCACCATCCACATACTTTCACCAGCACCAGACAATTCTTTCATCTACAACCCCAAGAATTTTCATCATAAAAAAATGAAATTAAGTTTTTAAAAATTCAAATATTCTAATAACTAACGAGTATTCAGCCTCGACTAACGACTAAACTAAAAGGCCCGGGTTACCTCCGAGCCTTTTAGTTTATCTTTTATACTTTTACTGATTACTCAATAACGAGCTTAAAGATCTTTGCATCAGAGCTAAGTTCAATCTCATTAATCGAGGTCTTGATATTAGCGCCCTCTTTGATTTCAAGAACTTCTTTAGTTGTGCCGCGTGTAACTTCAAACTTCGACTTTTCAGGTTCCGAGGTATTAACTTCAGTAACCTTAATTACGATGTCCAAGCTAGCGGCAGTACCATCGAAAGTAAGAGCATCATCGAAATACGTAACAGCGACGTTAAGTGCATTAACAGCCGCATCACCCTTCAACGCTGCTCCATTAACCTTAACTTCAACGCTCGTAGCAGATACATCCTTAAGAGCCGCGACTACATCATTAGTATAATTAACGTTAAACACATCACCATCATCAATGTCAGGCATTGGAGGAGTCCATTCAGGTTCGAGCGTATAACGAATGACTACAATACCCGAGCCTCCGTTACCACCGTTACCGACGCGGCCGCCACCACCACCGCCGCCGCCCTGGTTAACGAGAGCGGAAGTCGCGTCAATCGTATGACCGCCGTTACCAGCGCCAGTACCGCCAACACCCGCGCCAGTCGCTGCACTCGCGACAGCGCCACCGCCACCGCCAGAGCCATAAACTACCATCGAGCCCGTAATATCAAGCACAATACCTTCGCCGCCATTACCGCCAGCGTTTGATGTACCAGCTTCACCTTCGGTAGTAGCGCCGCCGCCACCGCCGGCTTGATATTGAGTATGGCCGGCTCCACCCTTATTACCAAACGCAGTATAGCTGACGACTATGCCGTTAGAATCCACTACCTGACCACAAAGTGCCTCACCTCGGCCAGTAGCAGTAGAACGTGAGCCAGAGCTCGAACCACCAGCACCACCAGTCTGACCTCCTTTAGAATCAGAGTATGCCGAGGTCGAACCAGCGTCACCACCGCCGCCATTAGCAGTAACGGTTGTAGTTCCAACTGAGAAGAAGGAATTCTCGGCCTGAGTCTTAACGGCGCCATAAGGAGACTTACCATCAGCGCGCACACCGCCCTTACCGCCTGCACCGACCTTAATTGAAACAGCGTCGTCTTTATTAAGATTTACAAGACCTGTAACGACACCACCGCCGCCACCGCCGCCACCGGCTTGATAGTTTTCATCATCAGGGCTACAATCTGCACCGCCGCCACCACCGCCGCCTACGACGAGGAATTGAACATTCTTAAGGTTAGCGGGAGCTGTCCAATTGATTGTCGCGGTGTGATTCGTAAATACGAGAGCTACTTCATCACCCTTTTCACCGAGACCAACGACTTTATAGCCGTTATCCATTGACTCTACAGCGGCTATGTACCAATCGAAATCCTTAGATTTATTAGTATCTCCATCGCTCCAGATATATCCGTCGTTAAGCGTTACGCGAACAGTCTTCTTACCAACAATAACTAAATCATCAGTAAGCTCTTCTACTCTATAAGCATAAGTATTAACGATACCAGAAGTCAATGTAGACCCCGTATACGCCTTAGACGAAATCTTAGGCTTAACATTAGTTTCGGCATCAACGACAATATTGCCTTCAAAATATGCGAAGCGCAACACGATAATACCAGAGCCACCTGCGCCGCCGGCTTTTTCGTAGCTGCCGCCGCCACCGCCACCGCCTTGGTTAGCGAGAGCGTCACCGCCATTCGCGTTAGCATAGCCTGAACCTGCGCCAACGCCGCCTTTACCAATCTCTGCGCCACCGGCTACAGACTTACCTAAGCCACTGCCGCCGCCAGAACCATAGACTCTGCTTTCGCCAGTAATATCTGATTTATAACCATCACCGCCAGTACTGCCAGAGCTGGAGCTGCCCGTTTTAATACCTTCGGAGATAGCACCACCGCCGCCGCCGCCAGGAGCGCCAGAACTGGTCTGATAACCGTCAGTACCCTTGTTTCTCATACAGCGAACATTAGATACATCAGCGCCAGCACCAATATATTCAACGTCAGCTAACGCAGTTGCAGTTATCGAGGCGGCAGACCCTTCATATCTGCCTCTTGAGCCAGAATTAGATCCACCAATAGCAACACCAGTAGAACTCTTACCGCCGTCACCGCCGCCGCCGTAAGCGGTAATATAAGTAATATCGCCGACCTTGAAATAGCTGTTGCCGCCATTTGCACCTGCTAAGCCATCGGTAGTAGTACCGCTCGTAGCAATACCACCTTCACCGCCTTCGCCGACATTAATCGTCATAGACACGCCATAGGCGATATTATTAACAAAGCCCGTAACTACCGCGCCGCCACCGCCGCCGGAACCGC
>JAGBTH010000041.1 GCA_017631385.1 Kiritimatiellia bacterium | reverse complement strand
TTAACGACGCGAAGATCATTCTCAAGCTTAAGATCGACATCAAGCTCGACATTCTCTAAATTCTTAAGCGAGAAAAGCTGGAATGAACAAGCTTCAAACTCACCCTTGGCGAGAACAGTCTTAACGGTACCATTAAACTGACCATCCTCAGGCCAAGTATCCTCTAAGCGCATAAGTTCGCTCATCGCGGGAACTGCGAAGTGAACTACATCACCCTCGCCCTTCATAGCCTTAATGCGCTCGGCATTAACCTTCTTAAGCTCCTCAGCGCGCTCACGCTGAGAATTCCAAACGGATCTATCGACTCTAACCTCAGAGTCGGCAAACGCCGCGCACACAGACAACTGCATAAAAAGCGCCGAAAGCGCTACAGTTTTCAACGAACTTACATTCATATACTTTCCTTATATTAACTAATAAAAACGACACCAATTGCAACGCCAATTGCATTTGAGGTAGAATTATAACAAAATTCCACCTCCCCCTTCAACCTCATTATGGATTGGGTAAAGCCGTGTGTGTTGCTTGCTATGTATAAATGCGACCTCGGATTTGGGCAATGAAGTGCTTCGATGGATTAACGGAGGCTCTTCTCGGTCTCGACTCGCTGCGGAGTTGTAACGCCTTTTCAATTAAGACAACTAGCTGCGCTTACTTAGGGGAAGCCACAACAACGTCACTAGTTGCGTGCAGCGCCTCTCTTACGGCTACAATCCTTCGCGAGTCTCACTCGAAGACCTCCGCTTAACCCATCTTCGCTTTTATATTTTCTTTCTTGGCAGTTTTTCTTTAGCCAACTACCTCCAGGTGTTGAAATCGTTAGTCCAAACAGGATTGACGTTGTGTCGTGAAGACAGTACGCGCGCCGGGGAGGACAACTCACGCTTACGCATGGAAGCGTACGAGCGAGGCGAAGGAGATAAGTCGCGATGAGTGAACGAGGTGTGACGGGGCGATACCGGTTCGCGTTGAGAACGTTGAGACGCAAGCATAACGAGGACGCCGACGATATGAGCAAAAGCGAATGAGTCGAGCGACGAAGTTAGGCGCCGCGGATCGACGGAGATCAACGCGGGAGGTATCGAAACGGCACACTGAGAGAGCGAAGAGTGACTTAGCTACAAGACGAGCGTTGTCGAAAGTGCTAAACGCGGACTCGGTTTGGGCCGCTAGCTGAGCGCATACTTTTTAGATGAGGCGTTTTACGCAGGACTTACCCCCTCGCCTAATCTAAAGATTGGCGAGTGGGGTTAAGGACAAGTAAAATGCCCATATCAAAAGAGGAGCACAGTTGCCCTAACCGTGGCCGCATTTATACATAGCAAGCACGCAGCCAAGCAAAAGGAATCCGGAATCACCTTTCCACTTTTTTACATCACAAAAGACTCATTTCACCCAATAAAATTAGGGTTAAGAACAAATTACAACCTCAAAAACTGGGGATATTCCAGGTTAACTAATTAACTGGTTTTGCTTATCGCCTGTGCGCTGATAAATTCTGAGATTAAACTTAGGAACTGTTACAAAAATCTTATCGAAGATATTAGTCTGAATCATCTCATACTCTACCCAATCACGCGTCTTGGTAAAGGCGTAAACTTCAACCGGAATTCCCGTATCACCCGTCTCAGTCTGCCGCACCATACAAGTTAGCTCTTGCGAAATCGACTCATCCGCAGCCAACATCCTACGAAGCCAAATCTCAAACGCCGCCAAATTCGAAATAGGCCTATCCCCCTCATTAAGAAGCCCCTCTTTAACGAGATTTAAGCGAAAATCCTCGCTTAACTCCTGAATTGAAGTTACGCTGATCCATACTGGCCTTTTAATGCGCCGCCCTTTAGAAGTCGACATATAGCGCCAGTTAATAAACGAGTCGCTAATAAGCGCCGACGAAGGAATCATAGTAACAGTATTATCAAAATTCTGAACCTTAACAGTCGTAAGAGCTATATCTATAACATTACCATCAGCATTATACTTAGGCATCGTTATCCAATCACCAACTCTAACCATATCATTCTGAGAGACTTGAATACCAGCTACAAGACCTAAAAGCGAATCCTTAAAAATCAACATAAGTACAGCCGTTAGAGCGCCTAAACCACTAAGCACAAACGCAGGGCTCTTACCCATCAAAAACGACATAATAATAATCGCCGCGGTAAACCAAACTAAAATCTTAAGCATCTGCGAAAATGTCTTAGATGCGAAAACCTCATTTTTTAACCGCGATTTAGCCGCATACCTTAAGCAAGTAATCATCCTGTTAATAGTCATTGCGCATATCGCAACAACAGAAACATTAAGAATCAACTGCAATATACTATTAACAGCGGGGAACGGATCAAACGCTACAGGAATATACTCCGAGAGAATCCAAACAAACACGAATAATCTCGCTATATTTAAAAAGCCGACAACTTTATCCTTATAAGCGCTAGAGCCACCCTTTAGAAAAACGATCCGACTCGCCAGCCTAGCGGCAATAAACGAGATTATATAGCCAACTAAAATTACAACTATAGAACACAAAGTCGACGCGGCAATTTTAGCCCAAA
This sequence comes from Kiritimatiellia bacterium, assembly GCA_017631385.1. Taxonomy (GTDB): domain Bacteria; phylum Verrucomicrobiota; class Kiritimatiellia; order RFP12; family UBA1067; genus UBA1067. Next base: position 746 of record JAGBTH010000041.1, on the reverse strand, counting down.
ATCGATTAGCCCCCAATTGAAAAACCCACTCATACATATAATTAAACATATTATTCATGGCATTAACAACTCCTCTCCTTCACAACCCACATCCCCGCCTTATCCGAACCTTCTCGGGCGATGAAGCCTTTCTTCTTAAGCGAGTTTAAAAGTCGCTCAGCCTGACGCGTCGAAATTGAATACGTCTCGGCAATGCGCACCGCGGTAAGAGTACCATCAAGTCGAAGAAGTTCAATCAAATCACGCTCTCGGGCGGAAAGTTTTACACCGACATTTACACCGACATTTTTCTTTTGAGCATCGCCTTTGGTTTTTATGGTCTCAAGAATGCGCTCTAACATAAAGTCAATAAAAGGTTCAGCATTCCCAAGCAATGAAGCTCGACGAATGGCTAGATAGTAGCCACTTTGATTTTCCCATACAATATTTTCTATTGGAGCAGCATAAAAAGCTTCTCGCCATTTACCTAAAATTGCCGTCTGCCAATATCTCCCTGTACGTCCATTACCATCGGCAAAAGGATGAATAAACTCAAATTCATAATGAAATACGCAACTCTTTACCAATGGATGAGCACCAGATTCATTGAGCCATTTAAAGAGGGCCTTTACAAGCGTCGGCACTTGTTCAGCTTTAGGCGCCATGTGTATAACATTTCCAGCTCCATCAACTACTCCTACAGACTTACTTCTAAATACTCCAGCCTCATCAACAAGACCACCCATCATCAATTTATGAACTTTAAG
>JAGBTH010000040.1 GCA_017631385.1 Kiritimatiellia bacterium | reverse complement strand
CTTTAAGACCAGCTTCAGCGATAGACTTCTTGCCGATAACCGCGGCCATAATCGTACGACCCTCATAACCACGATAAACCTTATCACCAGCTTTAAGCTTTTTAAAAGATGAAAGCTCCTTGAAACCCTTCGCTTTTAGGCGACGAACACTTTCGGAATAACTTAAACGCTCGGTCTTCGCAGTACCGAGATATTCCATATATTCTTTACAATAAGTTTCAATAGAGAGATATTTCATTTTCATACTATTAAAATTATAGCAAATACAAGCCTCATCCTTCCATAGTTTTTTTATTTCATTACTTTATAGCATATAAAACGCAGTAAGGGTACAATATCAATTATACTAAGACACTTTTAAGAGTATTGCCTTCGCTATTAGCCAACGCTGATTTAAGAAGTTTAAGTACTATTCCTCGTTCATCAGCCGAGAGCGACGTTAAACTTTCAAACTTCGCCGTAAGCTCGAGTGCCGCCTTATCAAAACGCTCGCGCTCTTTAGACTCGTCATCTTCGCTAAATGGATAACTCTCTTCACGAATCCAATTACCGATTAACTCAGCTGCGCGATCTTCGCCGCGCGCGGCAAAGTGGCTCTTCAAGAGTTTTTTAGCGGCGTCTAAATGATCGCGAACTTCTGAATTAAGCTCATCCATAACGAGCGCGTTTTCCGCCGCGAGCGCCGGGAAGCGCGGTGAGACGAGATACGCCGTAAAGCTCGCACCCTGAGAGCGGACTGAGGCCGGCATTTCATGAAGCTGAAAGCCATCGGGACCCGCGAGCACTAAGCGACCAGAACCTACGAATTTACGCTTCCACTCAATTACCTCTAACTTAGCTTCAACACCGCTTTTAAGCGCGAATTTATAATCCGTCACCTTCTTTTGGACGATTACAGGCGTTACAGGTAAGCCGTTAAAATAGATTCTAACATCAGGATAACTCTTTAAATAAAGAGCGAACTTAGATGCGAGCGACTGAACCGTCTCAGTAGCATTAAGTAAGCTATCACAGTTAACACGAGCGTTAGAGATAAATACTTCAGTTCCAGTGGCGGGACCAACTCTCTTAACGGCATCGAGCGAAAAGACTCCTGGATTTTCCAACTCTCCAGCTATCGTATACGAGAGTAGCTCTCCTCCAATACTCACGGTCGTACGCCATTCAACTCGCGAACCTAGCGCAAAAGCTTTAAATCTGCCGCGGCCATGACGACCATGTAAGCGACGCTTTAGAGTCTCAGTACCATTACCAAGACGCTTCCAGCTGCCTCCGAGCGAGCCGAAAGTTGAATCAGCTCTTAATACATCAATACCAGATCCATCATCCGAAATACGAATCGCCTCAACAGCGCCTAAAGCATTAGTAATTAAATCAACCCTAACCTCTTTAGCGTCAGCATCAAGCGCATTCCAAATTAATTCCTCAAGCGCCGAGACGGGAGCTGCTTTCGAAAGCGACGCGATATGATCGGCTTGAGCCTGAACGTATATCTGCTTACTCATAAATCAATATCTCCATTTTCCTTAACTTTTATCTCTTCAACGCCAGCGGACGTTACCTTTTCAATCCTTAAACGAATTGATTCAAGATCCTTTTGGCATGTATCAACAAGTTTACGCCCTTCTTCGAACGCGGTAATCATCTCATCAAGATTCATCTCTCCCGACTCCATCTTTCGGACGAGTCCCTCAAGTTTAGCTAAGTTATCTTCGAATTTCATAATATTTATTGAAGTGTAGAGAAAAATGTCATTTGACCAGGAAGTTCCGAAAGTTTCTTACGTGGGCGACGAACGACTTTAGATGTCGCGTTAACATCAATTTCATTAGCCTCAAGATTTTTTAGAATCTGTGCGGCTCTCTCGACTACCTCGCTAGGTAATCCCGCCATCGCTCCTACATGAATACCAAAGCTCTTCTCGGCGACTCCCGGTACTATTCGCCTTAAAAATACTACGCGCCCACCCTCATCTTTAATTTTAACGGTATAATTTTTAACTCCCGATAATACATCCGCTAAGTCAGTAAGTTCATGATAGTGAGTCGCGAAAAGCGTCTTAGCTCTTGAGCCCGACTTACCGTGTAAATATTCAGCTACCGACCACGCGATAGATATACCGTCAAATGTCGAAGTGCCGCGCCCTATTTCGTCTAAGACAACGAGCGAGCGCGATGTGGCGTTATTAAGAATATTCGCGGTTTCTTGCATCTCGACTAAGAATGTAGAGCGGCCACGCGCTAAATCATCGCCCGCACCAATTCGCGTAAATACACGATCGAGAACTCCCATTCGCATTGAGCTGGCTGGTACAAACCCTCCCATTTGGGCCATAATCGCGATTGTCGCTACTTGACGAATGTAAGTTGACTTACCAGCCATATTAGGCCCAGTAATAAGCATTATCTGATCTGTCGACGAATTAAGATAAGCGTTATTAGGTACGAAAGGCTCCGCGTCCGGAAGCTGCTCAATAATCGGATGACGCGAATCCGTCATTTCAAGAACATCAGAATCATCGACTATCGGCCTAACATAACCCGAGGCGAGCGCTCTATCAGAAAGCGAAAGAATCGCGTCTAACTCTCCTAAAGCTAGCGCACTAGTCTGAATCTCAACAGTTCTTAAGGCGATTTTCTCTAAAATCTCTCTAAAAAGCCTTTGTTCTATCGCTATAGCACGATCTTCAGCGCCTAAGATTTTACGCTCATACTCCTTAAGTTCAGCTGTCGTATAACGCTCACCCGTAGTTAAAGTTTGACGGCGTTCATAATCCGCCGGCGCCATCGCGACAGAACCCTTAGGTATTTCAATAACATATCCAAACGTCGAGACATGCTTAACTTTAAGCTTAGCGATACCCGTACGCTCCTGTTCACGCGTTTGAAACTCAGCTAAATAACGCTGAGCTTCAGTAGCTATCGAGCGAAGCTCATCCAACTCAGTATCAAAGCCAGAGGCAATAAATCCGCCATCAGTCAACATTACAGGCGGCTCTTCAGCTATCGCCCTATCAATCAATTCAACTATTTCAGTCTCGTCATTTAATCTGGATGCTATCGAGAAAATCGAACACGAAGACTTTATCGCGGGGATTGGCCTTAACGAAAGCGCGAGTGCGCGTAAATCACGCGGATTCGCGCGCATTGAATCAACCTTCTGAATAAGGCGCTCCAAATCGCGAACACCACCTAATAAACGCCTCAAATCAGTTAAGAGCATACGCTCCTTAACATAAAGCCCAACCGCGTCAAGGCGCGAATTCACATCGCTAGAACGCGCGAGCGGGCGAGAAATCCAATTTCGCATCGTGCGTGCACCCATAGGAGTTTTAGTAACATCCAATACACCTAAAAGTGTCGCACTCTTAGCTACATCGCCATAAGGTAAAAGCTGCAAATGACGAATTGTAGAATTATCTAAAACCAGCGCATCCCCAGAATCCATTATTCTTAAAGAGCGAACATGAGCGAGAGAGTGGCGTAAAGTCGAGCCGACATAGTAAATAAGAGCTCCCGCCGCACTAACGGCATCGCCCTTACCATCCAGCCCAAAACCATCTAACGAAACAACCTTAAAATGCCGCGTTAAATTATCGTATGCAGCCTCAGCCGAAAATGTCCAACTTTGAACCTTGGTAGATTTAGCGAAAATTTCGCCGCGATTTGAATAATCTTCTTCATCAGAGACTATCAGTTCAGCTGGGCGATAACGCTCTAAAGCTTCTTCAAGCTTCTCAAGAGAACTTAAAGTCTCTACACCGAACTCCCCCGTCGACAAATCTAAAATCGAAATCGCCAGCCCCGAAACAGAAGCGATATAATTATTGGTCGTCTCGTCCAATAAACCATCTTCAGTAACAGTACCGGGAGTAACAATGCGCGTAATTTCGCGGCGAACGAGACCTTTAGCAGTTTTAGGATCTTCAACCTGATCGCACAACGCCGCAGTCTTACCAGCGCGAATAAGCTTAGCGAGATAAGAATTAAGCGCATGATAAGGTACTCCACACATCTGCTGAGTGCCGCGTCGCGTAAGAGTAGCGCCTAAAATAGGAGAAGCTACAACAGCATCCTCGCCGAACATCTCATAAAAATCACCAAGGCGAAACATTAAAATAGCGCCTTCAGGTATCTCGCGCTTAAGAGCGAGATATTGTCTCATCATCGGTGTTAACTGTTCTGTAGCCATTTTTTATTCTTCAAATTCACTACTATCCCATCCGCGAGATAGAATCCTTTTATTATATTTTCAGTAGTATACCATTTTTTTAACTGTAAGTCTAAAAGGATCCTAAAATAGAAAGGGAAAGCCAACAACACTAAAAAATTTTATGAGACTTATGAATGTCGCCATAATCACTATTATATCAACCTAAACACCTCGTCCTTTTCTCCCCAAAATTTAATCCTAAAACCTAATCAAAACTCAATCCTTTGACTTTATTTCAAGAACTTTAACTGCTTTAAAGCCGCCCCAAATGAAAAAGCGCCAGGGTCGAATATTTTTTACCGTCTTTACGACATTGTCGTTCTTGTCTAAAAATATGGCGTCTATAGGAAAGCTCATAAAAAATGTATGGATCGCGTTACATTTCAGTATGAGCATTCCCTCGTCAGATGATAAATCCTTAGTACCAATAAGCCCTCTTATGCGCTCAAATAATTTTCGAGCGACTTTAGCCTTATAGCCTAAGATTTCAATTCGCTCCATCATCGCCAAAGTACTACAGCTACCGCTAATAAAGCTACAATAAAAGCTAAGAACTTACGGCGCGGCGAAACTGTCGCGTTAGTCGTCGCATCAGGAGCTAAGCCCTGATCCTTACGCATTATCTTTTTAAGCCCCCTCAACGCAAGCGGCAACCGCCCTGGCGGAGTCGCGAGCGCCGCTGAAATACACAATAGCGCAATAACCGCGGCAACTCTGAGACCTTGCAGAAATAGTTCCATTTTATTATGTATAACGCAATACTTCGTCAACAGTCGTATAACCATCGAGAATCGACTGGATACCATGCTCGCGCATCGTGCGCATGCCGAGCTCACGCGCCTTTTCGCGCAGAATAAGCGTTGGCGCGCGAGTATTGATAAGCTCGCGAAGCGGATTGGAGATTCTTAAATATTCTACAACAGCCTTACGACCCTTATAACCCGTACCATTACAGACCTTACAGCCTGCGCCGTAATAGAAAGGACGCCCGCCGATCTGATCGCGCGTCATCTCGATACGCTCTAAGGTCTCGTCGTCTGGCTCGTACGCCTGGCGGCATTCGCGGCAGCACGTTCTTACGAGACGCTGACCTAAGACGCCCTCCAAAGTCGACGAGAGAAGATACGGAGCTACATTCATATCGACAAAACGCGTTACCGCGCCTGCGGCATCGTTAGTATGGAGCGTCGAGAAAACGAAGTGACCAGTGAGCGCCGCCTGAATCGCGATTTCAGCAGTCTCCAAGTCACGAATTTCTCCGATCATCATTACATCAGGGTCTTGACGCAAGAACGCGCGAAGTACTTTCGCGAAGGTATTACCTACCTTCGGATCAATCGGCACTTGAACAATACCATCAACATTATATTCGACAGGTTCCTCTGCCGTGAGAAGCTTCGTATCAATCTGGTTGATACGGCGGAGAATCGAGTAAAGCGTCGTCGTTTTACCAGAGCCCGTAGTACCAGTCACGATAAAGATTCCGTTGGGCTTTTCGACATCCATCGTAATCTGCTCGTACACGTCTTCGGGAAGACCGACGTTCTCAAGATCGAGCGAAGTCGCCGACTGGTCGAGAATACGCATTACGACAGATTCGCCATGAGCTGTCGGTAGACACGATACACGAAGGTCGACTGGTTTACCCGCTACCGTAAGCGCGATACGGCCGTCTTGAGGAATACGACGCTCGGAAATATTAAGGTTAGAAAGAATCTTAATACGCGAAATAATCGCGGGCGCCATCTTAACATCGGGCGCTTTCATCTCGTAAAGAGCGCCGTCGACGCGGTAACGAATCTTAAAATCATTTTCAAACGGCTCGATATGAATATCAGAGGCACGGTCGACTACGCCCTGATAAAGAACGAGATTTACAAAACGAATAATCGCCGATGAATTCGCCGCGGATTCAATGGACGCAATATCATCAGAGTTAGCCCCCATCGCTTCTTCATCGCTCATGCCCTCGCCGAGCGATTTAATCATATCGGCTACCGAATCATTGGAATCGCCATAATACTGGGCGATGCGATCCATAACATCCTTCTCGCGCGCAAAGACGAATCGAACCTCTTTAGAAAGCGTAAAGAGCATTTCGTCGGAAATGCGCGGGTCGACAAGATCAAAAGTCGCGAGTGTAACCGACATATCGTCGGCCGCTACAGGAAAGACATTATACATTCGCGCCGTAGACGCGGGAATCGCCTCGGTAACTTCAGTCTCAATCGTCATTGAGCCTAAATCTATCGCTTCGGTATCTTCGTTAGCGGCCATACAACCTAAGAGATCATCTTCGGTGACAATCTCTTGGTCGATTACGAGTTGACGAACGCTCTTCGCCTCGGTCTTAGCTAAATCCTGAAGATCGGCGGCGCCTTCTTCGTCAATATAACCGTTATTAACGAGTATCTGGAGAATCGGGTCGAGCATCGCTTAAGCTCCCATTTCCTCTTTAAGTTTCTGAACAACGCTATCGGGATCTTGAGACTTAGTAATAAGTTCTTCGTATGAGATATAGCCGTTCTTATAGTGATCGAGAAGACACGCATCGAGCGTCATCATACCGAACTTCGCGCCCGTCTGAAGATCAGACTTAATCATATTCGTCTTATTGTCGCGAATACGGCTTCTGATAGCATCCGTTGACGTCATAATCTCGAACGCGGCGATACGACCATGAACCTCACCGTTCTCGTCGAGTTTAGGAAGAAGAATCTGCGAAATTACAGCCTGAAGACCAGCGGCGAGCTGAGTTCTTACCTGCTCCTGCTGATTCGTCGGGAACGCGTCGACGATACGGTCGACCGTCTCAGCCGCACCTGTAGTATGCAGCGTACCGAAAACTAAGTGACCAGTTTCCGCCGCGGTAATCGCCGCACCAATCGTCTCTAAGTCACGCATTTCGCCGACGAGAATTACGTCGGGGTCTTGACGCAAAGCGCGGCGAATCGCCTCAGCAAAGCTCGGAACATCGTCACCGACTTCGCGCTGAGTGATAAGAGATTTAGCGGAATTGTGATAGAATTCGATAGGATCTTCAATCGTAATGATGTGAACGCCGCGCTCGTGGTTAATGACGTCTAACATCGAAGCGAGCGTCGTCGATTTACCTGAACCGGTAGGACCAGTTACGAGAATAAGACCACGAGGCTTAAAAAGAAGCTCTTTAACAACAGGCGGAAGCCCCAACTGCTCCATCGTCAAAAGTTTAGATGGAATCTGACGCAAGACCATACCGTAGCGTTTACGCTCTTTAAATACAGACACACGAAAACGCGTTCCATCGGGATGAGCGAGAGCAAAGTCGGCGCCACCATTACGCTCAACTTCTTCCATCTGCTTCTCGGTAGAAATCTCCTTACAAAGACGATACGTATCTTCTTCACTCAATGCTTCATCTGCAAGCGGCAAAAGTTCACCATGAACACGAAGTTCCGGCGGCATATACGCACGAATATGAAGGTCACTGCCGCCTTCATCAATCGTAGCCTGCAAAAGTTCCTGCATCGTAATATCCATATCAAATTCTCCTTAACTTCTATTTACTAATCACTAACGACTAACCACTAATGACTAATCCGCGTCACCCATCGTTACGCGCAACACTTCAGATAAGCTAGTCATACCACTAGCGACCTTAAGCATACCGTCTTCGCGCAGAGTACGCATACCCATTTCGCGGGCGCGCTGACGTAGAACTGTAGCTGGCGCATGATCAAAAATAAGACGCTGAATAGTATCATCTACCTTAAAGATTTCGAAAATACCCTTTCGACCCTTATAACCGCTGCGACCGCACCTATCACAACCAGCGCCCGTATACATCGTATCAGGGATCGTCTTAGCGATAGTACCGAGCATCTTAAGATCGCGCTCAGTCGGAGTATATTGAGTTCTGCATTTCTCACAAATCGCCCTAACGAGTCGCTGGGCCATCGCCGCGCGAAGAGCAGAAGCTACGAGGAACGGCTTAACGCCGATATCCAATAGACGCGTAACAGCTGAGGGCGCATCATTCGTATGCAAGGTCGAGAAGACTAAGTGACCAGTAAGAGCTGCTTCCATCGCGATATCGGCAGTCTCAGCGTCACGAATTTCGCCGATCATTACGATATTGGGCGCCTGACGCAAAATCGAGCGTAGCGCGGCGGAGAAGTCTAAGCCTACATCCTTATTAACCTGAACCTGGTTAATGCCGCTCATCTGATATTCGACAGGGTCTTCAACCGTAATAAGCTTTTTATCAGGCTTATTAATCTGACCTAAACAAGCATAAAGAGTAGTCGTCTTACCAGAGCCCGTAGGACCAGTAACTAGAACTACGCCATCAGGTAATTTAATAAGTCGCTCAAACGTCGCCTGGTCGTCGGTCAAAAAGCCCAACTGAGGTAAACCGAGCGAAAGATTCGACTTATCGAGAATACGCATAACGATAGACTCGCCGTGATTCGTCGGAACCGAAGAAACACGAAGGTCTAGATCTTTACCATTAACAGTAATTTGAATACGCCCATCCTGCGGAATACGCTTTTCGGAGATTTTCATCTTCGACATAATCTTAATACGCGAGATAATCGCCTGCTGAAGTCGCTTAGGCGGCGAATCCATTTTACGAAGCGTACCATCAATACGATAACGAACGCGAAATTCCTTTTCCATCGGCTCGATATGAATATCGGAGGCCTTCATCTTAATGGCGGTCGTGATGAGCATCGTCGCGAGCTTAACAACTGGCGCATCATCACCAGTAACGTCATCGCCATCTAAGCCCATCTCATCACGAGTCTGAACATCAGCGGGAGCTTCATCAGCATAAAGCTTAGCCATCGCCGCTTTAATTTCGCTCGACGGCGAAACTACAGCCTGAACATCGCGCCCATGAAGAACATATCTTAAAGAATCAATCGCGTCATAACCCATAGGATCTGAAAGCGCGACTGTAATGGAATCTTCATCAGCGACAACTGGAACTACGCCATACTTTTTAGCGATATCCCCAGGCAGCTCCTTAACTATTTCAGAACTAATCGCATCAGCATTGATGTGACAGTACTTAAGACCAAATTGGTCGGCGAGAGTTCCTAAAACCTCATCTTCGCCAACCGCACCGCCAGCAACGAGAACATCCAAAGTCGTCTCGTTTTCGGCCTTCATGGACTTCGATGCAATCTCAACCTGCTCGGGGCTTAAAAAACCTCGTTCAGTTAAAAGCTGAAGTACGTATTCATCATTACTTGTCATATGTTGTTAAATAGTATAACGAAAATGATGATTTTTAGCAACTAGCAACCTACCAAATATGTTTGGAATCGCCTCGTTTTGTGTCCCGTTATCCCTTTAGAACTTAACTCGAGGACGGGATTGATAAATATGAATAATCCATAATACCAGCGCTACAACGACGTACCATACGACACACTCTAATAGCGACCATTTTTCTATTTCAATGTTTGACCACCCTATCGCACCTGCTGTACGCGCTAGGCCTAAGACGATTGAAGTTGACATGTGCGCTGCGGAATTAAAGACTCCCGCTAAGTAAGATGATATATAACTAAATAAAATCCCCAATACGCTTAAAATTACGCTAAATACCGCTATTGGAACTGCTAATAAATTAACTACTAGCCCTCCTGGCGTTATAACAGAAAAAGTAGCCGCTATTATTGGCGTTCCAAACACCCACGCTATCACCGTAGGCGCAAATACAGTCGCAAAACGGTTTTTTAGCCCGCTGGCAATACGATTCCACAAAACGAGCCCTAACATAACTGCAAACGAAAGTTGACTGCCGGTACTGATTAACATTTCGGGCTTAAGAATATGAACAATAGCGAATGTCTGGGCCCAGGCTACGAGAGGATCACTCTTGCGCCAGAATATAGCCGCCGACCAATACAATGACGCCATCATACCCGCCCTTACTGCGCTAGGCCCCGCTCCAACGAGCAATACATAAAACCATACTAGAGGAATAAGAATAAACGCTTTAAAGCGCGAAGGAAAACCAGTCAAAGCCAATATAATTGAAAAAAACTTCGCAATAACAAAAACATGTAAACCTGATACTGCGAAAAGATGAGCCGTACCAGATGCCGCGAATGCGTCGCGCGTTTGGCGATCAATATTGGAGCGCTCGCCTAAAACTAAAGCTTTATTTAGTACTTCGACCTCGCCCTTATTAGCTAACCCCATACCAGATCTTAGCGAAAAATCATTGCGCACTCGCGCGATTAAAGAATTTAACCCAGATACTTCACCTCTAGAAGCTATACACTTCGCACTAGAACCCTTACCTCGAACCCAAAATCTACGATATCCCATAATTCCGCCGCGTGAATTACGCCCCATCCACCCTTCACAAAGCCACCTCTCGCCAGCCTTCGGCTCCTGTTGACCTTGCTCTATATAAAGATTAACCATAACCTTTATGCCGCGAACCTCACCAGGGAAAACGAATTTTCTATATTTTTTATCCTCGTTATAACTTTTAACAGAAGACGGTATAGTAAAAGTAGCCTCAACCGCTTTACCTTTATTTAACTCGGCTGTTTCAATAATTACTTGCGTGCGAAGATCTATCGTTACCCATGCTAATACCGCCCCTAAAGAGAATACTCCTATCAAAATCCAATAACGCCAACTTAAACTAAATGCAAAAAGCGTCAATAATATACCTAACACCAACACCAATGGCCAAATAGGATACATCAATGGCAACAAAAAAGCGATTGCTTCGCCTAAAGCTAAAGCACCGCATAATACAAACCATTTTATTCCAATTGTCACATCTACAACTTATAACTAAATACGAATTACCTGTGACATCGTATAGAAACCCGCACCATCCGTCAAGAAGAGCTTACATTAAAGCGCGAATCTCGAGGAACTAACATATCCAATTCCTTCATATCATCTTCTTTAAGATTAATAGACGAACGGTTAAAGTAATCTGTCAAATTTGCAGGAGTTTTATAATCCCCTGGATTTATCTTAATATCATCAGAGTCGCCAAGTAAAAAATAACGCTTGAAAATCTTCCCATTCAAATAAAGATCAACCGTCCTAAGTCGCTTTCGCAGGACTAAATAAAAGCGAGGGTGATTCATGACTTTTACTTGACGGCCAACAACAAGCTTTGAAACATCAGATAAACTATTAAGCTTCTTAAATGAAGCGAGCGTTGAGCCATGTTCCTTAGCAATGCGTGAAGCAGTATCGCCACTTTTTACCGTCACTGTAGCGACCCATTGAGGATTATGTTTATCGAAAAGCCAACTTAAATTTAATTGGCCTAATCGAGGTAATAGTTCCTCCGAAACATCAGCAGCATCAGCGCCGCGAATAGCACGAATCTCATCGATAGTAGAAATCTGCATCTCCAGCTCTCCAGCCTCTGCACATTTCTCCAATCTCATTAAAAGACTGCGCATCTTAGGCGATCGCCCCTCTAAGCTACCTATCTCCACGGGCGCAGTCTCTATCTTAATATCCGTTTTTTTCTTTACGTCATTATTAATAACAGGAGCTTTTTGCGACGGCACCGGAACATCATCTGACGAAGAAATCCGCCCTAATACAGTAAAGACAAACGAAATCGCGGCAATAACAATAACGGCCACAACGATCCACCCTATTCCAGAGGAATCGTTGTGCCTATCTCTGGGATCTGTCTCAATCCCATATTTTAGTCTCGTTAGAGACATTTTTAGCTTACTTTACTTCGCTTCAGGTTGAGCTTCGTCACAAACGCCCTGAACGCAAGCACGAAGAATTTCCATGCGACCTTCAGTCGTCTCGACAATAAAAGTCTTTTCTTTAGCTTCGACAATAGTTCCAATGATGCCGCTAGCGAAAATAATCTTAGCTCCAGCGCGAAGCTCGTCAATCATTTTACGGCGCTCTTTTTCTTTACGCTGCTGCGGACGGATAAACATGAAGTAAAAGATGGCGATGAGCAAAAGCGGCATCATCAATCCACCGAACTGAAACGAGGGCTGTGCGGCGTTAGCCAACATCAAGCAACTATTCATTTTTATTTTTCTCCTTTTTTTATTACTTATTTATTATAAATCTTTTTTAGGCGCCGTATCAACACGAACTTTTTCTTTCCAATCATAAAAAGTTCCGTCCGCGATTGCCGCGCGCATATCTTCCATAAAGCGGTTAAGGGCATAAACATTGTGAATCGTCAATAACCTTAAACCTAAAATCTCGCCCGCATGCAATAAATGGCGCACATAACTACGAGTAAAATTCTTACAACAGTAACACTCGCACCCTTCTTCGACCGGACCTTGATCGAACTCCCACTTCGCAGCTTTAATGGCGATATTACCTTTACGAGTAATCGCTGTACCGTGGCGCGCAATGCGCGTTGGGATTACGCAGTCGAACATGTCGATGCCTCTAGCGACGCACTCCGCCATCTGATGCATTACGCCTAGCCCCATTACATAGCGCGGCGCATTTTTAGGTAAATACGGTACGCTCGCATCGACCGCCTGATACATATACTTCTCAGGTTCCCCTACAGAAACGCCGCCTACCGCATATCCATCAAACCCGATTTTTACGAGCTCTTCAGCGCAATGACGCCTTAAATCATCATAAACACCACCTTGAACAATACCAAAGACTAGCTGACCATCAGCGTGAGGCTGGTCTTTAGAGGCTTTAGCCCAACGAAGAGTCTGTTCAACCGACTTTGTAGCGCGCGCACGATCACAAGGATAAGGTAAGCACTCATCAAAGACCATCGCGATGTCGCTACCGAGAATGCGCTGCATCTCCATAGACTCTTTAGGTCCGAGAAAGAACTCATGACCGTCAAGATGAGAGTTAAATCTGCAACCTTCTTCAGTAATCTTACGCATCTTCGCGAGCGAAAAAACCTGAAACCCGCCAGAGTCCGTAAGTATGGGGCCATCCCAACCCATGAACTTATGTAGGCCTCCAGCAGCGGTTATAACATCCTTACCTGGACGAAGCATAAGATGATAGGTATTACCTAAAACAACTTGCGCGCGGTTCTCGATGAGGTCGCGCGGCTCTAGAGCCTTAACGGTCCCTAAAGTGCCAACATCCATAAAAACAGGCGTCTTTACGACCCCGTGAGCCGTATTTAATAGCCCTAAACGGGCGTTTGTACGTGTATCTTCTTTTATTACTTCAAATGTCATTATTGTGTATTGTATCAAAAAACAGTTGCCTTATGACAAAAAATGGTGTATCATTTTATACGTTTAATCTTGAAATAGATGAAACACAACCAAAAAACTAAAGGAATCTAACTAAAAATAAAGCATCATAGAGGACAAATCTTTTATGAATAAAGTATTACATGCGTTCGTATACCTATTCCTCATCCTTACAGGTGTTGCATTTTATTTCACTTATGAAATATACCAAGACAAAGAGGAGCTCTCAGATCGCAACAAGATGTTGCGCAGAACACTAAAGGAGTTGGCTATCAAGATTGAAGACACCTCCAAGTATAAAGCAACCGAGGCTGAGAATCCTGCGAACAACCGCGAGTCTGGTCAGGACTTCGTAATGGATAATGCTTCTCTTGAGGCTAAGTACAGCGCTAAGTACGATGGTCTTGATAAAGAACAGATTCCCGAAGGTGATTGGGTCAACGTACTCGCTAAGTGCGCCAATTGGAATTTCAATCTTGAGCAGACTGGTAGAGAAACGCTTTCTTGGGGTCTTAGAGAAGACGAGAAGCTCCGCAGCATCTACGTAATTGATCCTGCTACTGGTAAGCCTATGAATGACGGTGCTACTAAGGTAACCGATAATTCCGAAGCTGATGAGTTCCTTAAAGGTATCGTAAATCACCTTACTAAACAGAACGAAGAGCTTAAGGCGACGCGTGAAGCGATTCCCTCGCTCCGTGAAGAGCTTAAAACTCTCGTTGGCGACATCAACAAAGTTAAGGGTGAATGCCGTAATGCTTTAGCGACTGTCTTCCAGAAGAATGAAGAGATTAAGAAGCTCGAAGAAAATGTCACTAAGCTCTCTAGCGAGAAGCAGGATCTCAAGTCTCAGAATGATACGCTTAAGACTGATATCGTTTCGTTAAGAGACGAAATCACGACTTGCCGCGAAGAAACCGAGGCGACTAAGGAACAGCTCGCTGCCGAGAAGGAAATGGTTACTAAGCTTAAGAAAATGATTCAGGACTTCCAGAAGAACATCGTTACTACTACGACTGCCTCTACTGGTGGTGCTTCAGGTGAGATGGGCGCTGTTGCGTCTGTAACGGCTGGCGATAAGGGTAAGATTATTTCTGCCGATAATACAGCCGTCTTCGCCATTATCGAAGTTACGCCTGAGGTTATGAAAGAAATCAAGGGTAATGATCTTAATAGACCCTTGCCTATTCTTGACTTCACTGTTCGTCGCCCTGGCTTCAATGGTCCTGCTGGCGAAATCGTTGGTCGCCTTCGCTTAAGACAGGAAGTCCCTGGCAAGAACTGGATTATCTGCGATATTCTTGCTGACTGGTCTCAGGATGAGCTTAAGAAAGATGACATCGTTATCGCCGATTAAGTTAGCCCTGGCGATGCTCGCGGGGCTCCTCCTTGGCGGCTGTATAGCCGACTCAGCTGAGGACTCACAACTCCCATGGTCTTCCAGTAAGTCATGGGAGGGGCTAATGCCAGTAGCGCCATCTGTAATGGATCGTTACGACTGATAAGTGCATAAATGATAGAAAATACAGAGTTCATCAATACAAAAAGCGGCGTTCGACTAGACGCCGCTTTATTGTCTCAATATCCTTCATCGACTCGCGCATTCATTCGTGATGCTATTAAGGATGGTAATATACTTCTTAACGGCCGCGTTGCTCCTAAAGGCATTAAGCTAAAAGGCTCAGAGACAATAACCGTTGCGAAGCTCCTCGAATCGAATGATAACCTTGTTAAGCCTAATTCATCGATTCGTCCTCGAATCGTTTTTGAAGATAATGCCCTTCTAGCTCTCGATAAACCTTGTGCGCTCCCTGTACAGCCCCTTTCATGCAATGAGACCGAAACATTGATGAATGGCGTTGTAGCGCGCTATCCCGAATGTACACCACTAGGGGACAGACCCCTTATGGCCGGAGCCTTACATCGCATCGACGCTGATACATCAGGTCTCGTACTCGTAGCGCGCTCTCAAGAGGCGTTTGACAATCTTCGCGCTCAGTTCTCAGCTCAAAGCGTACGTAAAACCTACCTCGCGCTCGTTGAAGGCGCTGTAGCGGTAGGAGGGACGTTAGAAAACGATCTTATACACGACCCTTCGCTAAACTTCTGCAAAATGATTGATTACCACAATAATCGCCTTTGCGAAGCTGAAAAAGCGAAAACTCGTCCGCTGCACGCTGTTACACAATTTAAGCCTATCGGTAGAACTTGCGTCGAAAATGAAGAGCGCACACTCTTAGAGGTAACTATTTATACTGGGGTCACTCACCAAATACGCGCCCAGCTCGCCATGGCGGGAATGCACATCATAAACGACCGCCTTTATGGAGCATTCGCCATCGAGAACCAAATAGGCCACTGTCTACACGCTTATTCAGCGAAGTTTAATCATCCAATTACTGGAGAAGAGACGCTTATCCAGACTGCGTACCCTTCTTGGGCGAACTTCTAGCCTTAGCTATTTTCGCTCAATATTAGCTCCTAAAGCCTTAAGATTCTCTTCTACCGCGACGTATCCACGATCTATAACCTTCGCGTTATGAATCGTAGAGGTGCCCTTCGCTGCGAGCGCGGCGATTACAAGCGCGATACCAGCTCGAATATCAGGCGATGTAAATGACCCCGCGTAAAGCTGGGATGGACCTGTTACTACGACGCGATGAGGGTCGCACTGAACAATCTTCGCGCCCATTTGGCGAAGGCTATCTACGAAATAAAGTCGAGACTCGAACATCTTTTCAAAGAAAAGACAAGTGCCGCGTGTCTGAGTCGCCAACACAATCAATACCGACATCATATCCGATGGGAACGCGGGCCACGGACCATCAGAAACTGAAGGAATTACATCACCTAAATCATAGCGCATTTTAAGACGCTTTTTAGGTACATACTTTAACGTCTTCTCTTTAGAATCAATCGTCCAAGCAACGCCAAAGCGCTTAAAGGCGCCTTCCATAACTAAAAACGGCTCTGGATCTATGCCTGTAAGTAGAATTTCACCGCCTGTTATAGCTGCCGCAGCTATATATGAGCCCGCCTCAATATAATCGCACCCAACCCGCGCTGTGCAACCAGATAGCGCCTCAACACCTTCTATAGAAATTAGATTAGTCCCCGCGCCCGTAATCTTAGCGCCCATTAAATTAAGCATATTGGCTAAATCGACAATATGAGGCTCACACGCGGCATTATAAATGGTCGTTTTACCCTTAGCTAAAACGCTCGCCATGAGAATATTCTCTGTCGCCATAACGCTCGCTTCATCAAGAAGGATTTTAGCCCCTTTTAATTCACCCTTAAAGCGAAGAGTTTTACGCCCCGCTACTGCTTTAGCGCCTAGAGCCTTAAAACCTGCAAAATGAGTATCTAATCTACGATGACCTATCGCGTCACCTCCTGGTGGCGGTAGCGAAGCGCGAGCGACACGCGCGAGCAAGGGACCTGCAAAAAGAAAGCTCGTCCTGATTTTTGCCGCGAGTTCTGCTGAAATTTTAGCTGTTTTTAATTTAGGCGTAATAAGAGTTACAGTACCTGATTTTAAATCGCGCGTCACTTTAGTACCGAACGACCGCGCCGCTTCAAGCATCGTTACTACATCCGAAATCGCCGGCACATTAGTAAGCGTCACAGGCTCAGAAGTTAAAAGTGACGCGGCTATCATCGGTAGAACGGCATTTTTATTGCCAGGGACGGCGTGAATACCACTAATCGTCTTACCGCCTTGTATTTTAAGCATCATTACCCTTTAATCCCTTTCAAAAACTCTTATTTATTCTTTTTACTTAAGCTCCATTCGCCGCGCCTCACGAACAAGGCCTTGGGAATAAGGATGCTTAGGCGAATTAAAAAACTCCGCCGGATCATCAGAAGTCTCAACTACCCGCCCATCCTTCATAACAGCGAGCTTAGTCGCCATCTGAGAGACAACGCCTAAATCGTGAGTAATAAGCAATACGCCAGTATCCGCTTGGCGTAAATCTCTCATAAGACGTAATATCTGACCTTGAATCGTCACATCTAACGCGGTCGTAGGCTCATCAGCTATTATAAGATCGGGTTTAAGCATTAGCGCCATCGCTATCATAACGCGCTGCTGCATACCGCCCGAAAGCTCATGGGGGTACGCCTTAGCGCGACTGACAGGCTCGGGTATACCAACCTTAGTAAGCCACTCAAGCGCCATCTCTTCGGCAGCTTTTTTAGACATCTTTTCGTGTAAGAGAATCGTCTCTACCAACTGAGCGCCTATCCTATGTAAAGGCGAGAGCGAGCCCATTGGATCTTGAAAAATAACTCCAATACGCTTACCCCTAATCTCTCTTAAGCGGCGCGCATTCATCGCTAAAATATCCTCACCGTTAAAAAGAATGCGCCCTTTAGGATAAAACGCCGGCGGGCTAGGTAAAAGCCGCGCCACACTCATAGCTACAGTACTCTTACCGCTACCAGATTCACCTACAATCCCGAGAACCTGACCTCGATTAAGGGTAAGCGAAACATCAATGGCAGCTGGATTTACAATTCCTTCGTCATTGCGATATGAAACACTAAGATCATCTATTTCTAAAAGCATTACCCATATTTTACCATATTGTTTACCCCTAGACAACTCACGCTTTAACCCCTCCAATTTGCTATAATAATATTATGAAATTGAATCTCCATAAGCGCGGCAGAAAATTCTTCTTTATTACAATCTGTACGGAAGAGCGAAGAAGAATCCTCTCGCGCATCAATGAAGACGGCTCTGTAACGCTCACGCCGATTGGCGAAGTTATCGCCGAAGTATGGCGCACGTCCCATTCGCGCAACGAAGCGGTAACCGCGTCCAATTTCATCATAATGCCCGACCATATCCACCTGCTCCTTATTGTAAATTACGACAAAGCTCCCTTCTTCGATATCATTGGCTGGATACACGAATTCAATCGCCTCGTCAATGAGACGGGGTTGCCCAGCAATGAGACGGGGCTCTGCCCCGAACCCCGTAGAGGACGAGGGTTGCTCCTTATGCGGGGCTCGGGGTGGCAACCCCGTCCCATTGCTCCACTCTCCCCCCGCTTCTGGCTTATGCTCTCCTTTTCGCCGCGTCAGCTTCAGGCGTTTAGGCGCTACATTAAGCTCAATCCCGCCCGCGCGCTCTGGAAAAAGCGCAACCCCGACCGATTCATCAGGCGCGGCAATATCCACCATGCGATTCTCCCCAATAATCGCGTTTGGGATGCCATCGGTAACCTCACGCTCCTCGCATCTCCCCTTCTCCTCCCAATTAGGCTCACGAGAAAGAAAACTGTCGAGGAACACAACGAAACGATAAACGACATAATCGAAAAAGCGAGAAAAGGCATGATCCCGATTTCCGGCTTTATCTCGCCCGGCGAAAGAGAAGTGCTGAGGCGTCTTAAGGAAGAGCCGAGTACGCGATTTATTAAGATGCTTCCTTACGCTCTTCCGCCGCGTTATGATCCTTCGGCAGAAGACTCTCGCGAACTTGCCGCGGATCGCCTTCTCATCTTGAGCGGCTTTCCTCAAACCGTAAGTGCAAACGACAAAATCGCCCGCGCCAACTGCCTTTTGATGAACAATCTCATCATCACGCTTTGCGAAAACGCCCAAACTCTTAAGTAGCGGTTTTTAATGCGCTTCTTAGGCGCTTAAGATGCGCTTCTTAACATGCTAAGAAGCGCATCGCTGGCGAAAATAATGCGCATCAAAACTCAAAGCGCGCGCCTCCGCGAAAAACACGCGCAGCGGCGCGAAATTACGCGCATAGGCGCGAAACTCCGTCCTCTACGGGGTTCGGGGCAGCGCCCCGTCCCATTGCTCCAAAAATTTATTTATCGCTCTTTAATCCATTACACCTTTTGCAAAGCATTTGAAGATTATCAGGAATCGTTTTGCCGCCCTTAGACCAAGGCACAATATGATCACCTTCCATCTCTTCTATATCAAACTTCTTCCCACATTTAGGGCATATCCCTTTTTGACGCTCATACGCCGCGCGTTTTTGACTCGGAGTAAATGCGCGTATATTCAAGAGCCTTTCACGCGTCTTACCCGATAAAAGATATTCATAAATGCCGCTTTTCTTTTGAACATCATCATCTTCCATTAGCTTAACTATCTCTCGCTCTAACGCCGCGGGATCGTACTTTTCGCCACTAAATTCATTATATATCGCTCCCCATTCCAAGCCCTTCATTTCCTTACGATATTTGGGGAAGAGCGCCTGAACCCAATCAATTATGCCCTTAAAATACAACCACTCCTCCATTGCTGATGGCTCATGCTGTTTAATCGCCATATAATTCTTAACATCACCGCCGCTCTTCCACTTCAATACCGCCGCGACATAATCTTGGCGAATAGGCTCACCTTTCATATAGCGACTGCCTAAGCCATAAGCTGGACCTGCTGAACGCGAAAAGTAGCGCTTTAAATCACTAGTCCATGAGCCCGCATAAACGGCATTAAGTAACTCCTGCTCCGTAAGCTCCTCTCCAGCTATATTAATCGTCTTAAACCACTCTAACTTTTCTGATTCCGTACCTTCACAAAAATACACCGTAAGCTTATAATCTAAAATCGCGTCTTGCTCATTCGAGGCGAGATTCCCAAAATAACGAAACATATACGCGAAACGCCCTGCAACATATTCGCAAATCGAAAGCGTACGCTGTTGTCCATCAATAACTTCATACGAACCATCGCCGCGAACCGCCCAATACATCACATTTAACGGATAACCCTTAGTAAGCGTATCTATAACCGCTTCTTGTTGCTCTGCCTTATAAATAAATTCTCGCTGATACTTAGGACGAACATCCAGCTTACCGCCAAAAGCTACTACACCTTCTTCTTCGCTGTTCACGTAACCTTCTACTAACTCACGAACACTTATCATGCGCAATTCAATTTTCATACCATACTCCTTTTTTTGACAGGATTAACAAGATTTACAGGATTTACGCTTACGGATGAATATACGACCATAAACTCTCTTGCCTTTCACAACACCACACCCTCCACGATCATCTTTATGTCTTTCATATTTCAATTCCCTTAATACGGCTTCTGGAGCTGATGCTCGTGTATTTCCTGATGCTTGCCAAACAATCTCAAACTGTTCCGGGCAATATTTATCCATAAAAGTAATTGGCACTCCCATTACGCCATCATAATCTTCAGGTATATCAACCGTCTTGCTAACTTCTATCGCGTCATAATTATCATATTTAG
>JAGBTH010000039.1 GCA_017631385.1 Kiritimatiellia bacterium | reverse complement strand
GGTGCCTTTGCTGATGTTGCTGCGCTCCACAACTGTGTAGCATACGGTAATATAGGTGGTAAAGGCTGTTCAGAAAAATTCTATGGTTATCCTTCTGCTGGTGGTGGTGGCGGTGCTACTGAAGCTGGTGGTGATGCTGGTGGTAGCGAGAATACTTATCCAGGCGGCAAGGGCGGCGAAGGCTTAGTATCTGATATTACCGGCGCTCGCGTTGTCTATGGTTCTGGCGGCGGCGGTGCTTCCACACAAGGTTATTCAGGCGGCAAGGGCGGTAGTGGCGCTGGTAACGGCGGCGATCGCGGCACTCCTCAAGGCACCTCTGGCCTTGCCAATCAGGGTGGTGGCGGCGGCGGCTCAAGCCGTACGGCAACTTACGGCGGCAATGGCGGCTCCGGTATCGTAGTTATTCGCTATGTAATACCGTCGGTATTGCCTAAGGTCGACGGAGTTGAGGTCGAGCCCGGTGATGTACTTGAGACGGCTCGCGTATCCAAGCCGATCTGGTATCCTGCCGAGGCCGAAATTACGGTTAAGGACGGTGTGACAACGATTACATACGAGGGTAGCGTTGTTGAAGTTCCTGAGTATTATACCGTTACGAGTGCACCTGTCGATGAAGGCGGATATACTGTAACGCTCATTCTTAACGACCTCGCGACACCTCGTATCGCCAATAAGGTCGCGGACGGCGAAGTCGAAACACCCGCCATCAAGATTGAAGGCGATAAGGTTAAGATTCACCTTGAGGGTACTTACTCGACGCTCTACTATACGCTCGAAACATCCGAGAAGATCGGTGAGGGCGAGTCGTGGGCCAAGGCTGAAGGTGATTGGTCTGAAGATAAGTCGAACTTCGAGTTCACGATTACAGACGGCGAAAAGACTCCTTCGCGCTTCTTCAGAGTCGGAGCGACTTCTGACGAAACAGTGTCCAACGAGTAATCGCTTACATTAATTAACAAATGCGAAGCCCGTGACTTTTCCGTCGCGGGCTTTGTTTTTTTTTGTATTCAAAAAAGAGAGGTTTTTAAAATCTATTTTAGGCTTATTTATTGCATTAAGACTTTTAGATTAGAGAAGTTTATTGCTGATGTTGCAATTGAGGATGAATGATAAAATATGTTATAATATTACTAACTTATGAATCAACAATTTAATATTTTTTCTAAGGCCGTCTTCGCTTTTGTGGCGATGATATCTATTGTTTCGTATGCTGACGAAACTCCATTGCCTAAAAAATATCAGCAAATAATTGATAGGTGTATGTTCGGACCTAATCCCTCTGATCCTGCGGCGTTCCCTGAGAAGGGCTCTGAGTCGTCTAAAAATGGGGTTAGGGATGAGCGCGAATTAGCTAAGGAGCAGGAGCGCTTAGAGAAAACAGTTTATGTTTCAGCTCTTAGTCGCAGCGGTGATGGTAGTGTCGTGAAGGTTGGATTTTCAGATTCCAGTGAGGGTAAAAAAGCTTCTCATTATTTTTTGGCAGTAGGCGAATCTAAGGATGGGTGGTTAGTCGTAAGTGCTGATATCGAAACTAAGAAGGTTGTTCTAAAAAAAGACGATATAGAAATAGAGCGTATTTTCGGAGATAAAAACGGTAGCTCTTCAGCAGCTCAAGATTCTCGTCAAATGGCGTCAGCTGGTTCTCAGCCTTCAGCTGAGCGTAGTCCTCTCTTAGGTAGAACAGATTCTAATAGAGGCGCTCTCTTAGGAGGGAATGGACTTTTAAGTCGTCGTATGTTGAGGCATCAAAAAGAAGAGGCTAATCGCGTGGCCGCGCAGCAAAGAGATGAGCAAATTCGTAATAAGGCTATTGAAGAGGAACGTAAGAGAGCTGAAGAGGCTAATGCGATTCGTCAAGAGCAAGATAGCGCTGAGCGAGCTGAACATAGACAGCGCTTAATGGATATGCAAGAGGAATTGAGGAAAATACGCGAAGCTCGAGAGCAGAATAGCGAATCGAACACTCAAAATTAGGATATTTAATTATGATTACGACAACTCTCGAAGAATTTAGAGAAGAGTTACTTCGCACTGGAGGGTACGAAACTGCGGATGATCATCGACCTAAGAAGCGCGTTAATCCTAGCGCATTAGTGACATTAGGTTTTTCGCTCAGAATGTGCGAGGTTTTCCCGTTATGTGCATTGTATGAGCCGTTTGGCAAATTAACGACTGATAAATGGGCTCATTTCTGCTTTTCTGTAGTTACTGGTGCTGAGCGTCTTGGTATTAATGTTAAGCTTGAGGGTTGGAAGCAGCGTCAGGAGTATGATGGCCCAGTTGTGTATCTTTGTAATCACATGTCAACAATTGAGACGATTTTATTGCCTCCTGTTCTTCTTACTTATGGGCCGTTTAATATTGTAGCTAAGGCGTCTCTTTCTAAATTACCCTTATTAGAAAAAGCTGCCGCGCACATGGGTATGGTTCCTATTGGGCGTAAGTCACCTCGTGAAGACCTCGTTAATATGCTACGTGTAGGCGTTGAGCGCATAAATGCAGGCAACAGTTTTCTTATTTTCCCCCAGGGTACGCGTCAAAATGTATTCAGTAAAAAGAAATTCTCTTCAATTGGCGCGAAACTCGCTGAGAAGGCTGGCTGTCCGATAGTGCCGATTGTAGTAGATACTCGTTGTCAATTAACGCGCGAGAAGGGTGTGTTAAAGAAAGTCTTTAAGGATTTCGGCCCAGTTGATACATCATACGATATTCGCTGTGCGTGTGGGCCTATAATTCCTCATGCTAAGGCTAAGGATATGCACGAGCAGACATTCGACTGGATGGCTGGTAAGTTAGAAGAATGGAATATGCCCGTTGAGCGCTGAAAGATAAGTTATGTCCCAAGAATGGAATATTAGATCCCGCGGTCACGTTTGTACTGTTTGTGAGAAGCCTTTAGTAAATCGTGCTCCTGTTATTAGCGCTCTTAAAGATACTGGCGAGGGGTACGAGCGGTTTGATTGTCACCCAGAATGTTGGAATACTCTTTCGCGTGATTGGGAGCCGTTTTCGCAGTGGGATGGAGTTTATTTAGCGCCAGTAAAAGAGGTTAAAAAAGAACCTTTGAAAAAAGAAGACGCTGGAGAGCTTTTACGAAAGCTTATTACGCTGGATGATCCCGCGATGAAAAATGTCATTTATGTTTTGGCTGTAATGCTTGAGCGCTCTAAAATTTTAGTCGAGCGCGATGCTAAGCAGCTTGACGATGGCCTTATTCGCCGCGTTTATGAGGATAGGAAAAACGGTGATACTTTTGTTATTCTTGATCCGCGATTGAGGCTTGAAAATCTTGGTGAAGTACAGCAGCAGGTTGTAGCGCTTCTCTCGGGGACTAAGACTTTAGGCGAGGTTGCCTGCGAGGCGGACGATAATGTCGCCTCAGAAGCTGCCGAAAATGAAACAGCCGAGCCCCAGACAACTTGAAGCTCTTAACGCCGTTTCTAACGGAATGTTCTATCCATCACTTCTAAAAGAGGAGGATGGTTGGCATGCACGCTGGAAGGGGATTAACGATGATAATCCCTGGATTGATGAGACAGTTCGCTTAGCGACGATGACTCCATTATCGGCGGATGCCGAGTTTCAGCGTCATGAAACGCTTCATGATGCGTGGTTAGAAGCATTAAAAAGTCGCACTGGACTTGTAGTATGGGATGATAATGAGTGTTCTCGTTTTGCTCAAGAACTAGATAGATGGAGTGGTAATGCCGAGGATGACTCGTTAGCCCGCTCGTTGATTGTTTTTAAATTAAATACATCTGACGAACATTTTTCGATATCGTGTAAGGTAAAAAGGTCGGCGCGTCTTTTACGCCAGTTAGGTCAGGCTAGTTATCTTTTTCCTTCGCTTAAAAATTTAAGAGCGTTAGGTAGTGAGGATGTTGATGGGGTTTTACTATCGGTAGAATTATCTCGTGCAGAGGCCGAGAGTTTTTTACGTCGAGGGGCTCGCGATTTAGCATTGGCGGGTTATAATGTAGAAGGGTGCGATATTTTAGCTTCGGTTTCAGCGAGTGCCGAAATGGATGAAGTAGGTGAAGATACATCTTCATCAAATTCATTTGTAACGCATCTTAAGATTCGTGTAGATGGCGAAGAGGTAGAAGCTGAGGAGATACGGTTTTTACTTGAGCAAAAGTCAACCCTAGTGTTCTTTAGAGATCGTTGGATAGAAGTTGATCGTAATATCCTTAAAGAAGCTTTAAAGGCTCTTGAAAAACAAGATGGTAAAGCTCTTAAATTGAATGAGGCTCTAGCCTTCGCTAGCGGCATTGGATTCGCTGGGCGAATGCATATTGAAGAGGCGGCTGCCGGGGGATGGTTAAGAGGCTTAGTTTCGCGTCTAAAAGCGGCTGGAGAAGGAGTTCTAGATGTCTCAGATACGATAAACGGTTTTGTAGGCGAGTTGCGCAATTATCAGGCGCGAGGAGTGGCGTGGATAAAGTTTTTAACTGATAATGGGTTCGGCGCGCTACTAGCTGATGATATGGGTTTAGGTAAGACGATTCAGACGATAGCTTGGATTTTATCTGTTCGTGAAAAACATCTAGGACCAACGCTAATAGTCGCTCCATTAACTCTTTTATCTAATTGGAAGCATGAGTTCGCTAAGTTTGCGCCGAATTTAAAAGTTTATATTCATCAAGGCTCAATGCGTCAGTTGGAGTACGGCTTTAAAAGAGAGTCTAGTAAGGCTGATGTTGTAATTACGAGTTACAATCTTCTTGTTAAAGATTATCAGGCGATAAGACGAGTTGAATGGTCGCAGATAGTTTTAGACGAAGCTCAAGCGATAAAAAATCCAGATACCCAAGCTGCTCGCGCGGTAATCGCTTTAGGAGTGCCGCGGCGCCTCGCGCTTACTGGTACACCGATAGAGAACTCCGTTGTAGATGTCTGGAGTTTAGAGAATTTTTTAAATCCCGGGTTTTTAGGTGATAGAAAAGGCTTTGAGGATAGATTCGTTAAACCGATTAAGTTAGACGAAAAGAGCGTAGCCGGTAAACGCCTTTCTAGGGCGCTTGAGCCATTTGTTTTGCGAAGGACTAAAGCTGATAAGGCGATTGCAGGTGAGTTAGGCCAAAAACATGAGATAAAAGAATATTGTATGTTATCTCCTCAGTCGAGATCTGCTTATGAGCTAGCGTTAGACGAATATAGATTAGGAGAGCATCGACATGGTGATATGTTCGCTCTTATAACTAAACTTAAGCTTATTTGCGATGGAGCTGGTAAGTTAGAAAGATTAATCGATTTATTAGAAAGTATCTTCGCATCTGGTGAGAGTGCGCTAATTTTTACCCAGTATACTAAGGTTGGTAATGTACTTTCTAACGCATTAGCTAAAAAGTTCGGTAGAGTATTCCCTTATCTTCATGGCGCACTAAGCGTCTCGGCGCGGCAAAAGCAAATTGATAACTTTAATTCTTCAGTAAATCCGACCGCGTTTATTCTTTCTCTTAGAGCAGGAGCGTTCGGGCTTAATCTCGTAAAAGCGACTCACGTAATACATTTCGACAGATGGTGGAATCCAGCTGTCGAGACTCAGGCGACAGATCGTGCTCATCGTATAGGTCAAACTAAAACAGTATTTGTGCATTCATTCGTTACCGAGGGAACATTAGAAGAGCGAATTGACGATATATTAGAGCGTAAGGCTCGTGTTGCAGGAACGCTAGTAAGTACGGGCGAGAGCTTTCTTAAATCGCTCTCCGCTGAAGAATTTGACGAAATGGTCGCTCTTGATCCGATTGCGAGCAGCGGGAGGGGTGAATAATGTCTAAAAAGCGCTTTCCATTAAGAATACCTCGCTTTGCAGCTGGAATACGCGCTCAAGAATTGCGCTCAGGCTCTTCGCGTACTTGGTGGGCTCGTCGCTGGTTAGAGGCTATAGAGCCAATGGGGTTTGGAGGGCGATTGGCTAGAGGGCGTAATTACGCCATATCAGGTCAGATTGTTTCGATTCAAATGAAGGGCCCTGATGTAATAGCTGATGTTGTAGGAACGCGACCAGATCCATATAGAGTAAATATAAACTTTTCAATTCCAGATGAGAAGGTGCGAGAATCTATCGTATCAGATTTAAGAGCTGAGCCAATGTTAGTAGCGCGGCTCTTAGCTGATGAAATGCCAATGGAGGTTGAGGAGATATTTAGGCGATATGGCGTAGCGCTATTCCCCGGTGGTAAGATCGGCCCTCGTAAGTATGATGTTACTATTGATTGTTCATGCCCTGATTGGGCTAATCCGTGTAAACATTCATGCGCCGTGATGCTTATTTTAGGTGAGGAGATAGCTCGCAGGCCATTAACGTTATTGGAGTTGCGCGGCATTATAACTGAGGAGCTTTACGATGAAGATTGAAACGCCAATACTTAAAAAGTTAGGGCCGATACCATTTTGGCGAGGCAATGAGAAATGCCTGGATTCTCTTGAAAAAATGTATCGCCGCGCTATGGAACGAGCGAATCGTGTGTTGCAAAAACCCGCCGCGTCCAAAAGTAAATAGACTTTCTAAAAGTAAACTGTCGGATTGCTTGAGGAATCCTGTTGGCGATAATAAGGTGCGCACTTTGTAGCCTATAGCGCGCACCTCTCTTCCCACTTCCCACCCCTGCTAGGGCATCGCCTTCGGCGACTCCTCCCTTCGGTCGTCGGGGGATACCTTCCCTCTTCCCTGCCTCCCACTCTGCATTGTCTCGTTCGTATCGTCGCCAGAGTAGTCGGCGGTTTGAGTATTTTATAGTTGGCTGTATACGGTGAAAGTTGTTGGGGTTATAGGTGAAAGAGGAGTCAGGTGCGGGTGAAAGTAGTTGTATGGTGCGGGTGAAAGTACTTGAAAAGACGTCTCTTCTCGTAGAAAAGACGTCTTTTCTCTAACAAAAGACGTCTCTTTGTCGTGAAATGACGTCATTTCAAATGCTTTCACCCGCAGCGGAGAGTTTTTTCACCTAATTTTATAATGTTTTGCGTGGTCTAAACCCATTTTTTGGATGCCCTTACTTTTGAGCTCGTGAACGTAGTGTTTCGGTTGGGACGCTGTCACTCGATCTTTTACGCTTACAAAACTTCACTCCTCACTCGTGACACAACCTAGCCTTCGTACTCATCATTAAGCGCCGCGCTTTTATTTTATGCGTTAAAATGGTATAATTGGCAATGATGAAGATGGATGATTATAAAAACTCTGATAACTTCCAAGGCGGGGCGGGTTGTAAAATGATTTCACCCCACCACTTTTACCCCACCAATGGGGTCAGCCCCGCGGATGTTAAAGGTGATCATTCCAAAGATTGGGGTGATCCAGGGATGCAATACAAAACAAGGGACAAATACAATGATTAAGGGTTTGTTGAGAAATGTGAAACATCATTTACTAGTGAGTTTATTTCTCGGGATATGGTCGTTTGCCTACGCGAAGCCAATGGATGTGAAGGAGGCAGAGAAGCTGCCAGATATTGAGAAGATTCTTGTGTCGGTCTGTTCGAGCGGTAGATTAGATTCTAGTGAACGCAAGGATATTGAGTCGTATCTTTCTTCCAGTAACGGAGTAATTATTTCCTTGGCTGCATGGATAACTGCCCAGAGCAAAGATTGTGAAACTGGCCTTTGTGCGCGTGCAGAATCAAATGCTGGGAGGGTTGATTTGATGTCACAGGCGTTTATCCGGCTGCTGCTAATAAGGAAAAGCGTCTCCACAGGAGATTCCAGTAGAATGGT
The DNA here is from genome assembly GCA_017631385.1 of Kiritimatiellia bacterium. GTDB lineage: Bacteria > Verrucomicrobiota > Kiritimatiellia > RFP12 > UBA1067 > UBA1067. Next base: position 3,379 of record JAGBTH010000039.1, on the reverse strand, counting down.
TCCTCTCCTTGAATTGTGCTTAAAAGAGCCGAATCCGTATCTGCGGATTGAGGCGGCCAAGGAGATTTACAGGATCGATGCAAGAAAGGGGATACAGTTTATCCGAACTCTTTTGGCAGACAAATCAATCATAGCAAGAGGAGAGGCGTTTCGGCAGCTTGATGTGCTTGGACAGGCCGGCGATGCCGAGCCGGTTCCAATGCCAGACGAAGAATATGAATTGCTTTTGTCCATTATAGAAAAGTATCATCAACGAATTGGGCGTTGCAATGAGAATGGCAGAATTGTTGCCGTGGAATCACAGCCAGGACAGAGTAAAGAGACGGCAGATTTGGAGTCGTATTTTAAGGAAGTCTGCATATCTTCATCTAATGTTGTGATGCGGTTCCATGATCAGGGCATGCGCTATATTATGATTAATGACGAGGAATCGAAGGTCAGCAGATATGGAGAATCGATATGCTTGTCGACTAATCAGAGTATGCGGATTGTGAGTCGGGGGAGATTATTGGAACTTAAAGGATATTCAAACGAAAAAGATGCTGGATTTGTAGTCACATCAAAGATTGATTTACGCTCTTTTGGAGGGGGGCTTAAGGTGAAGAAAGCGAGATGGATAATTTCTTCCAAGAAGCTGGAAATTGACAATGACAAAGGCTTGTTCGTGGTGTCGTCGCCGGAAGACTACACGAGAGAAACTGGCTGTGATAGTGTAAAATCTGATTTGCGGTGAGAATTATCCGAGAGAAACTTTCATGGCAAAAAAGGGTCAGACATAAGGGCAATAATGGAGTCGAGGAGGTGAACGAATGAGAATTAATCGAGTTGTATTGGCATTGATATTGTATGGATTTATATTGTTGCCTTCGCATGGCGACGAGTGTATGGACATGTATAAGCGGCTAAAAGCCGAGAGTTATGCATACGCAAAGTTCTTCGAGACGAATTGCACCTGTGAGGTGCGGCAGTTGCTTGCGGACACAAATGCGGTGTCGCCGCGCATCTTTCAGAGACAAGATGTTTTCGGTGTAGGCGAGGCACTAGATGTGGAGCTCTCTATTAATGGATCTCATGAAATTGGCGATCCCATTCCTGCTTGTGTAACTCTTTTAGTGGATGATTTGAAATACAAAGGCGATTTTGAGCTTAAAATTGATGAAAATAAGGGCGTGGACCTTAGTGTAACTGATCCATGTGGGAGGCGTCTGATGCGCTTGTCTGATAAAAAAATCAGTGTTCTGACTGAAAATCAGTGGATTGCCTCGAACAACAGAACGATAAAAGTTGCAGAAGTTGACTTAACTGAGATTTTTAGTAAACCCTATGTTACTCAACTTCCGCATGATTTCACCGTTGCAGGTGTGTACCATATAACTTGCAGTGTTGATCTTTCTCTTCGTACGAGAAATACTGCGGAAGTCATTTTACAGAGACGAATTTCATCAAAGGAGTATCCGTTGCGAATTTTACCTGTAACTAGCAGTTCGCTGGAGAAATCGTGGAATGTGGTTGAAAATTATGAGCATTCAAATGCAAAGGAGGTAATTATCGCTTTAACAAAAATACAATCTTGTCCAAAAGAATTAGCGAATAATGCTCTGATAAGATTGAATGTTTTGTATAATAAGGCTATTCCCGAAGTAAAAACATGTATTTTGCGTTTGATAGGTGCTAAAAAACCAACAGGTGGTGTTGACTTTCTTGAAAAAGCGCTTTTGCTCGAAGAAAATCCATTTTTACGGTCAGAGGTTATGGGAACGATATTGGGATATGATTGTGAAAAATCGCGTAAGCTGCTTGTTGAAGAAGTGAAGTCAAAGCGAGAGCGTAGTTATCGAGCGGCGGTTGTTGTTTTGGGTTATTTGGGCAATGAGGATTGTATTGATGTCCTACAAGAAGTTGTTAACACTGATGAGATTGATTGGGTTCGTGACCGTGCAAATGAGAGCATAATGAAAATACGTGCAAGATTAAATCATAGCCCATGAGTACAAAATGGGCGAAATGATAAAACATTGTTAAAGATTTTTCAAGGAGATGAACATGAGTGCAAAAGTTTCGATTCTGACTTTTATTATAGTCCAAATCCTGATCATAATTAGCGTGCCTAATGCCCGTTCTGATGAGCAAGAATTGCCAAGAGAGTTCATAGCTGTGTTGATGAGTACCAATGCGAGTATTCGTGCTAAGGAGGAAGCGATAAGAGCAATAGATATTTATTCAAATCAGAAAGAGTGGGCACTTTTGGTTCATACGGCTCTTTATGATTCTAATTATATTGTGCGCAAAAAGGCATTGTTGAGGTTAAAAGAAGTAACATTGTGTCAAAAAGAACAACAAGATATTTTGTTCGACACGGCGAGAAAGGCGATTTTTGATAATAATGGTATTGTTCGTACGACAGCATGTGGCATTCTTCGTTATAAAGCAACTGATACAAATGCATTTACGATTGTGGAAGCGTTGTGCCGTGAATTTAAAATTGATCGTGATGCACGTGGAGCGAAGACTGATATTAGGTTGAGTAAAAGAAAGACGTGGTGGAGGGATTCGGTTGTGCGGTCGTGTATTGAAAGTCTTGTTTTCATTGGGAATTTAAACCCGAGCGCAGTAGAATTGAGTTACCGGAAATGTCCTAAAGGGGATGTTGAATATGCCCTTTTATCCGTTCTTGCACAACTTGGAAGAACGGCGGATGTCGAAAAGATGTGCCGTGGTATTAGCGAAACATCCAGCGAGTTCGTCAAATTGTGTTTGATTCGTTCCTTGGGTGAAACTGGTGATGAGAGGGCTATTCCTGTGTTAAAAGATTGCGTTTTTGATAGTTTTCAGATACAGACAAAAGACTTGAAGATTGTCTATCCGATTCGCGAAGCCGCACACAAATCTTTGGATGCAATAAAATGCAAGCTAAACGGACAATGAAAGCGGACCCCACTGCATGGCAAAAAGCCCCTTTTTGTCAAGTATGAGAATAATAATAGCTTGAGGGACTGTCTCCATTGGAGAAAAGTGATAGAAAATTGGATAAATGCGGCGTTTTATTATGGTTTGAGAAGTGAGATTTTGACGCGGGATTTTTTACCACGGAAATTACGGAAGCCAGCTCGCTGGGAGCTCGCCGGACACCGAGAGGTTGGGAAAGTTGCCTTTGGATAAATCAACCATATTGATTCCGTGATGCTTTTAGTTTTTATATACGGTATTCGCTGCCCTCATGAGTTCGAAGACAAAAGGTGCGCACTTCTTTGTCCTGTGGCGCACTCTTCTCGGTTTTGAGCTCGTGAAGGTAGCGCCGTGCATTTATTTTACAATCATAAGCTCATCCCATCGCGTAGTAGAACGAGGGGTGAGCTTTTGGCGTTAATATCATTTTTGG
>JAGBTH010000006.1 GCA_017631385.1 Kiritimatiellia bacterium | reverse complement strand
GAAAATACTTTAGATCAATTTAAACTGCGGAGAAACAACATACTCTTACCTTCACATTTTTAAAAATGTGAAGGTAAGAGTATTACTATTGTTCAACCCAAATAAGTTTATCAGTATCATAACCTCGACGTCTTGCTTCTGAAAGAATACTATTCTTGATCGACAAATCTATCGTAGACGTTCGCGAGAGTATCCATAAATAACCGGAATCACTCCCGCCTACCAACGCATGCTGATAATCGTCACCAAGCCAAAGAATTCTGTAATCGCCAAAAAACGGCCAGAAGAACGACACTCTTAAAAGCCCTTGCTGATCAGTGCGCTTGGCTTTACCTGTAGACGTTTTTATCTTGCCGTCCTTTAAGCCAGTATTAACGACCTGAATATCCCCATCTTCACGCATCGTGTAAGACGCTTTTGTATGCGACATACCGCGCTCAAACCAATGATCAAAACGCGCGATTTCATACCACTTCTTTTCCAATACTAAAACAATCAGCAATTATCGACTTTCGTTGGAATTACAACAAAAGTAAATAATTCTTTTCACCACCAAAAATATAAACCTTTATACCTATCGCCCAAGATTAAGGACATGATCAAATCCGGCGGGAACGTGCGAAGCTGAATGTGCGACACAGACAACAGTCACAGAAGGATGCTTTTTTATCCACCGTTCAATACGCGCAACAACTCTTTTAGCATCCTTTGAATTGAGATTATAGCAAGGCTCATCAAGTAAAAGAAGATCAGGTTCTTTCTCTAATGCCTGATCCAGCAGCGCCTCAGGCGTAAGACCAAGATAAGCTTGCATTTCGGGACTTACCATCGCTATTCGACGACGCACTTTAGAAAGATTGTTCCCGATTGCTCGCGGGACACCGAAAAGACGAATATCGTACGCATATGCTAAGGGGCTGTCACCAGTCATGAACGCGAGAAGCATCGTCTTACCGCTTCCGTTAGGTCCGCAAAGCAGCCACCTCTCGCCCTCACGAATAGTCCACGAAAGATTTTCAAAAAGTGTCCGCCAACCAAAACGCAATGTAATATCGCGCATTTCTACAACGACTTTTCGATTACAATCACTCTCGCTATTTTTAACGCTCTCAATGGGATTAACGGTCTCTTCATCATCAACTACAGATATATCAACGCCTTGATTCCTCAGCATATCTATAACGCTTTTAAACATCGTTACATGGGCAATATCAAGGCCGGCCATGGGCGAGACCAAGACGAGAATCTTAGGATTTTTTAAAATCGCACGTGCGAAAAGCACGCGGCGCATCTCACCATTTGAAAGACTCAAAAAATTCTGCAGCAAGAGCCGCGTTAATTCCAACGCCTCGACAACCTCTTGAAATTTGGCGCGATAAGCTTTTCGCTCTGCGCGGCGATTAACACCGACTTCAAACGGATTAACTTCAAAAACCGAGTTGAACGAAAGTAAGTCGCGCACCCGATCGCCATCATCGCAATAATAGCGAAACTGCATCCATTTACCATCACAAATATCAGCCTGTTCGCTCTGCAGATCAAGAACGATTACCGCCTCGCCATTTTCCTTTTCTGGAGAATGATTCATAAATTGCTCTTTACTCACCTTTGCATAATTTTCGCCTTATTATACCAAATTCTTAAAATCGTAAGCATAACGCAAAGAAAACATTACACACGCATGCATTTTATACTACTAGTGCAACAATATGACACATTGTGTCATTGTGTCAAATATGATATACTTTGCTGCCATGAAGACTCATAAGATGAATATTCTAAAAAAGATCTGGTGTAGAGCGTTTCAAGGCGCTTTTCGCCTCGCTTTGCCGATTCTCCCTTATCGCGATCCTAAAATTTTAAAATCGATTAATGAGATCCCTAAACTCTTAAAAGATAAGAAAAAGACTTCAATATTGATAGTTACCGATCCAGGAGTTATTAAATGCGGTCTTATTGAGCCTATTCAGAACCTTCTTAATATGGCTTCTATTAAATATTCCGTCTACTCAGACGTCCAACCTAACCCGACCGTAGATAATGTTGAGAGCGCCCGTTTAGTCTATATCAACGAAAAAGCGAATGCGATTATCGCGATTGGCGGTGGCTCTGCTATGGATACGGCTAAGGCTCTTGGCGCGAGAATCGCCCATCCGCGTAAGAGTCTAAAGCAAATGGGCGGAATTTTACGCGTCTATAAGAGCCTACCTATCTTTATCGCGATACCGACTACTGCCGGAACTGGTAGCGAAACTACACTTGCCGCGATCATTACGGAGCCTAAAACCCACCATAAATATGCGTTAATGAG
>JAGBTH010000038.1 GCA_017631385.1 Kiritimatiellia bacterium | reverse complement strand
CTCGACGTGAGACGAAGCGATCGTCAAAATCTTGGTAGCGTCACGACGGCCGGCGGACTCGGAAGCCTTGGCGACCTGGTCGTACTTGATTTCGTCGCAAAGACCCTTAAGGGACTGGACGTGGGTAATGGCGGCCGTAAGAGTGGTTTTACCGTGGTCGACGTGGCCGATCGTGCCGACGTTTACGTGCGGCTTACCGCCGCGCTCAAATGTTTCCTTAGCCATTTTTCTGACTCCTGTGAGTTGTTAATCTTCTTGTTATATCGACTCAAATGGAGCCACCTAACGGAATCGAACCGTCGACCTCATCCTTACCAAGGATGTGCTCTACCTACTGAGCTAAAGTGGCCTCTTTCAAGACGAAAACTTTGATAGTATACCAAATATTCACTGCAAAGAGCAAGGGGGATTTTTTCTAAACTTTAAATATTCTTTTCAGCCTACAGTAAAAAGACGGTCTATATCTTACCAAAATGCCCATGCTCCCGTATAAAGTACAAATATAGCGAGAAGTAAATTCGTAATAATATGAGCTAACGCAGCAGCAAAAAAACCGCACTTTTTATAGGTAAACCAATAAAATAGTCCCGCCATAATCGCGGCAACGATTCGATTATGCTCAATAGCGAACAAGATTGTTGTCCACATAAGCGCCGACAGGTCGAAACTCTTACGATCTACCTTACACCAATTTTCATTTTGCAGTCTACGATAAAGATATGATCGAAAAAATAATTCCTCGGCCGGAGCTATAACAAAGGCGCTACCCACTACCCTCAATATCGTTAAAGCCCATCCGCAAACAGCTGGGTCATAGGGTGATGATTGACTTTCGGTGGGCGATGGTACCTCGCCAAGAATACACCAATGCCGATACACATCGCAATATTCAGGCGCAATCCAAAGAACTGTAACAACTAAACCAATTAAGACGCCCCATAATATCGCTCGTAATAAACCTACTTCATCGCCACTTTTAGGCTCCAAGGGCTCTTTACGCGAGAAATACACCCATGCTACGAAGAGTAAAATAGCCGATACTATCGTACGCAATGTATACGCCCAAGCGCTTGATCTTGGGAGGATGAACATCATAATCATCCATGCTACATACGGAGAAACGGCTAATAAAGTCGATTTTTGAAAACTCTTTATCATTATAAGGCTCCCGAGCGAGGATGCGCTTTTATATATTCATCTTTAAGCCGCTCAACCGACACGTGAGTATAAATCTGAGTCGTAGAAAGCGACGCATGTCCCAACATCTCCTGAACACTACGTAAGTCAGCTCCTGCATCTAAAAGATGTGTCGCGAAACTATGGCGAAGTTTATGAGGAGATAAATCAATAGGTAAGCCCGTCTCTGCCAAATATGTTTTCATACGCCTTTCGACAAATCGAGCCGACACATTAATAAATTTATCACTTAAAAATACATGCGCATCATCTACCGTCAACTCAGGCTTTGAGGATAAAAGATTATTCCTTAATCTCGAAAGCGCTGCAAGCGCCTTTGAACCAAGAATCACTAATCTTTCTTTAGAGCCCTTTCCTGTAACAATAAGCGTGCCGCGCGAAAAATCAATATCCCCCCATTTTATACTAATTGCCTCACTTATACGACACCCTGTTGAATATAAAAACTCAAAGATTGCCGTATCACGCAATGCCGAAAACTCACTAATCTTACCCTCAGCCAACTTTCTAACAGGCGCAGACAAAAACATATCGATATCATTAACCGATAATACCTTCGGCAAAGTCTTTGCTTTTCTAGGTCCTTTTAACAGCGAGAACGGATTTTGGACTATTTCGCCTTCACGCTGAAGAAAACGATAAAACGTCCTTAATGCCGCCAACTTTCGACGCACCGTCGTTGCGCTAGCTCCTTTTTTAACTAAATCAGCTAAAAATCGCCGCGCCTCTAAATCGGTAATATCCTGCCAAGCTCGCGCCCCTTCCGCGACCTTAGGCCAAATAAAAGCCGCAAACTGCTTTACATCTATCAGATACCCTAGAATCGTATGATCCGAAACATTTCGCTCCGCTAAAAGATACGAAGCGAATCTTTCGGAAAAAACATCTCCCGCAATCAATGAAATATCAACCGCCACGCTTTTTCCTGCCTTTTTGCTTCGGCTCACTGGACGATTCTTCTACACCCTTTAAAACTTCGGCGTCTTTATCGCGACTTGAAGGAATATTACTAATACCGAGATTCTTAGCTTTGACTTCAAAATCAGGAATTTTATCTTTATACGCGACAGCTACTCGCTTAAGCGCCATAATCTGTCTTGTACTCAGCGAACGGCGACGCTCATACTGCTCAGCGAGCGAATCAACAAAGCTCTTATCGTCATAAACCTTTTTACCCTTTTTCGATGGCTCTCGCCATTCTGTCACTTCCTTCATCAACTCTAAAATCCCTAAAATCGAAGGATCTCTTTCATTAGACGAAAATCCCCCCGCTACATATGGACCGAGTTTCGAACGAATCTCGTCACAATCTTCAAGAGAAGATGCGTTCTCACCAACTGCTCGCGCCAGAACCGAAAACTGTTTTAACGAAAGACCCCTTCCACGATCAACTTGATCTCGCAAACTTTTAAGGAATGGGTTTTTAAGCATCCCCCCTATTCTGTCCATTAGATCAAAGCAATATTTAACGAGCGCCTCATCTGCTTTTTCATTTTGGGATTGGGAACCAGCACAAAGACCATACTCCTTAAATCTAGTATCAAAGTTAGGTATCTGATCAGAATACATCATAGCCATTCTAACTAGAAACTCTAACTGACGCGCAGATAATGCTCGCCCTTCGGCAGCCTGCTTACGAACGCTTTCTACAAACGCCTTGTCATCATACACGCGCTTGCCAACAGTTTTAGGCTCCTTCCAATTTGTCACAGAATCTAAAAGAGTAAATACAGCATCAAACTTCGCCTTATCAGGAGCTGGTTCAGCGCATTGAGCGAGTTCTTTCAAAAACTTCGCGTAAAATGCGCTTAACATCGAATCCATCGATTCACCATTCTCCTCGATTTTATCAAGCTCAGCTTCCATTTCAGCCGTATAACCGACATTGAAAAGCGAATCTAGCTTCTTAGTTAAATAATCACATACTAAAATGCCGCGCTCTAGAGGAATAAGTTTACGTTTTTCTGTTTTAGCATACTCACGAAGTTTAAGCGTTTCAATCGTCTGAGCGTACGTAGATGGGCGACCAACACCGTTTTCTTCAAGAGCCTTAATAAGAGAAGCCTCCGAATAATGAGACGGTCCCTTAGTCTCCTTCTCGTCAGCTATATAGCGTATAGCATCTAATCTTTCACCAACTACGAGCGGTGGTAAATGCTTAACTTCATCACTATCATCATCATCTTCCTCGTCACCACGCTTCTTGTTAAGCGAAAGATTCATCACCTTTAAAAAGCCACTAAAATCAATCTCCGTCGCGCTCACGGTAAAGACATACGAATGAGCCAAAGCGGGCTTACGCGCTTCGAGACAAGCTGTCTTTACAGTCGTTCTCGCGTCAGCCATTTGGCTAGCGAGGAATCTACGCCAAATTAAATCGTAAAGCTTTAATTCCGAAGCCTCTAAGCCTGAAGATGCAGGGGTGCGCAATACATCAGTCGGACGAATCGCTTCATGCGCTCCTTGCGCATCAGCCTTAGACTTAAAGATATTTGGCGTTTGAGGATAATATTCTTCACCAAATTCACTAATAATAAAATCCTTGGCCGCCGCGCGGGCCTGGTCACTAATATTTACCGAGTCGGTTCGCATATATGTAATAAGACCGCTTTCGTATAGCGACTGGGCGAGCTTCATCGCCTTACCTGGCGACATTGACAACACGCTCGAAGCGGCCTGCTGTAAAGTCGAAGTCGTAAACGGCGGCAACGCATGACGCTTTTTAGGCTGACTTTTAAGATCCGCTACCTCAAGTTCTGCGCCCGCTAAATCAAAAAGAATATTATCCGCAGTCTGATTATTGCGAATATCAGGCTTTTGGCCATCAAATCGCGAAAGCTTGGCGATAAATGTTTCGCCTTTCTCGTCGCGCTTTTTAGCTTCAACGCCCATAAGAAAGTACTTCTCAGGCACAAACGCATCAATTTCACGCTGACGCTCAACGAGCAGTCTTAACGCTACCGATTGAACGCGCCCTGCGCTAAGCGTTCTATTATTCGCACAAGCGATATACTTCCAAAGAAGCGGAGATACCTTATAACCTACTAATCGATCGAGAATTCGCCGCGCTTGTTGAGCGTCAACACGCGGCATATCAATATCGCGAGGCTCAGCTACAGCCTTTAAAACTGCTGACTTAGTAATTTCATTGTAGGTTACGCGCCTAAAAGGTTTATCTCCAGCTACAGGCGCTAAAACTTCCTTTAAATGCCATGCTATAGCCTCTCCTTCGCGGTCAGGATCGCTCGCGAGATAGATTTCATCAGATTTCTCAACAGCTGCCTTAAGATCCGAAACAACCTTCTCTTTATCCTTGGAAACAATATACGTAGGCACAAAGGACCACTTATCCGCACCTACTTCATTAATTTTAATAGCATTATTCTCCGTAGGCAAATCGCGGATATGCCCTACAGAACTCTTAACAGCAAAATCGCCACCAAGATATTTACCTATCGTCTTCGCCTTCGCAGGCGATTCTACTATCAATAATTTTTTACCCATATTTTAAGTATACTCCATGAATTAGCGAGCGTCATATCACTACCCGCTTCAGCAGTATTATTAAATATACACCACAAACGCTATTGTGTCAATAGGATTAAAATAAGAAACTGAGTTATAAAATTAAGAGCTTCAGCAACTAGCCAAAGCTCTTAAAAATTCTTATTAAAAAAACGCTTATTATCCAAAAAGCACGTCTCGCATTGTATAAATCTTAGCGCTCTTACCCTTAGCCCATTTTAGAGCCTTTAGCGCTCCCGCGGCGAATGCAGCGCGATCTTGGGCCTTGTGAGTAAGCTCAACGCGCTCTAACTCTCCCGCGAACATTACCGTATGATCGCCGACTACGCTGCCACCACGAAGCGCATGTACTGCGATTTCGCCGCGAGGACGCTCACCTGTATCACCATAGCGACCATAAATCGCCTTGTCTGCTAACTCAACGCCGCGACCTTTAGCAGCAGATTTAGCGAGCATAAGAGCTGTTCCCGAAGGCGCATCCTTCTTATGGCAATGGTGCATTTCGGTAATTTCGATATCATATTCTTCAGAAAGCGCGGCAGCCGTCTTCTCAACGAGCTCAAGAAGAATATTAACGCCGAGCGAATAGTTACCGCTTTGGACTACCGGTATCTTCTTCGCGGCTTCATCAACTGCGACTTGCTCTTCGGCCGTTACACCAGTCGTACCAATTACATAGGGGATACCTTCATTAGCGGCTTTCGTTACATTCGCCGCGAGGCAGCTATGATGAGAAAAATCGATTACGCCTTCAGTCTCGGCGCACCATTCACAATCATAACCTTCGGCGACATCAACCTTAGAGACGACATCAAGATTCATACCCTGGGCGAGCTCACAAAGCTTCTTACCCATTCGACCTGCCGCACCAACAATTGCAATTTTCATAACTCGAACCCTTATTACTTCTTCGTAACGCTCTGACCTTCGCGCGAGTCTTTAACTACCCATCCTAACTCTGCGATTGCATCGCGCAAGCGGTCTGATTCGGCCCAATTTTTAGCGGCACGCGCGGCAGCTCGCTCTTCGAGAAGTGAAGCGACTTCAGCTGGAACATCCTCCTTCTCGCTCTTACCGAAAAAGATTATGCCTAAAACCTCATCCATGCGCTTAAACGCGTCAAGTACGCCCTTCGCCGTCGTATTAGACGCATTCGTCTCGCGAACCAATTCAAAGAGCGCGGCGAATGCGCGCGGAATATTAAGGTCGTCATTAACTGCGGCCGTAAAGTCTTCGAGCGCTTTAGTTACGAACTCAGGCGTCTCGGCAGCGGGGTCAATACGCTTTTCGAGCGCATCTACGCAGCGGTCAATTCTCTCGAGAGACTTACGCGCATCTTCAAGAGCTGAAAACGCAAAGTTAAGACCTTGGCGATAATGGGCGTTAACGAGAACATAGCGAATCTCGCGGCCAGTGAAACCTTTTTCAAGAAGTTCGCGCAAGGTGAAGAAGTTACCCGCCGACTTAGACATCTTCTCGCCGTTCACCTTTAGGTGGGCGCAGTGCATCCACGTATTTACAAAAGGTTTACCGGTCGAGGCTTCGGCCTGAGCGATTTCATTCTCGTGATGCGGAAAGAGATTATCAATACCGCCGGTATGAAGATCAAACGTCTCGCCGAGATACTTCATCGACATAGCTGAACACTCAATATGCCAACCTGGACGACCGCGCCCCCAAGGAGAATCCCAACCTACAGGACCGTCAGACTCTTCCCAAGCTTTCCAAAGCGCGAAGTCACCAACATTCTCCTTATCATACTCATCAGCTGCGCAACGCTGACCCGTGCGCTGATTATCAAAGTCAATATGAGCGAGCTTACCATACCCAGGGAATTTACGGACATTAAAGTAAACGCTGCCGTCGTCGCTCTTATACGCTACACCCTTCTCGACGAGACTCTCAACGAGAGCTATCATCTCGGGGATATGATCGGTAGCTGCCGGATAAACATCAGCCGGTATAATATTAAGCTTTTTAAGATCGGCGAAAAACGCGTCTTTATAAGTCTTAGTATAATCTGTCAGCGCCACCCCAGCTGCGTTAGCTCCGCGAATCGTCTTATCGTCAACGTCGGTAAGATTCATGACGTGCTTAACCTTCATCCCGTTAAACTGGACGACGCGCCTTAAAATGTCTTCGAACGCGTATGCGCGAAAGTTACCAATATGGGCGAAATTATAAACGGTAGGTCCGCAAGTATAAAGGCGGATTTCGTTATCAGCGATGGGCTTGAGTTCTTCAACGCCACGTGTTAGAGAATTATATACGTTCATCATAACATTTATTATACCATATCAATGAGTGATAATTTAAGAATATTTTTGTAGAATTATAACGCGAGTTCCGTATACTCGCCGCTAGCTAATTTTATTCGCTTTAAGCCATCCTTAGTTTCAACGACGAGCGAATCCGACATTGTAGCATTAACAATTATGACACGCTTATTGTCATCGGGGATTTTAGCGACATACTCGCTTTGATAAACTACTATAATTCGCTTATTAGCGCTTTCAGCTTCGACGCAAGGATAGCCTAACTCAGGATGATGAGGGATTAAACGCCCGAAAATAAGAGTATCTCTATGCTCTTCGGAGAATTTAATGGTCTCACGAATAGCAGTTTTATGTTCTTCGGGTAAATCCTTCAAGAACGCCGAATATTGTACGACCGAGAATATAACATTCCAAATCTGACGCTTAACTTCGCTTACCTTATCATCATTGCGCCAAAGTAGCATATCAGAATGAACCGCGCTCCCTGGTGAAATTACTCTCAATGCGAGCGTACGATAGCGATTGGCCATATAATCGCCTGGGCAATCATTCGCTCTAAGCATATTGCCATACTGCCTAACTACAGGCCCGATATAACGCTGACGAAACTCTATAAGCATGCCAGGTCGCACTTTTTCAAGCGCCTCGCTAATTTCCTTTAAGAGTTTTTCAGTCGCCTCGGGAACGCTCTTAGTATCACATCCAACATAATTTTTCCTAGAAGGTGGATCGGGATTACGCATTACGAACTGGTCGATAAAATCAAGCTTAAAACCATCGAACCCATAGTCTCGCGCTAATTCCACAAGACGATTAACGATGTGCTTGCGAACTTCAGGATAACGCGGATCAAAAATATAATCATTCCACCCGTCGGGACCATCCCAAAGAAGTCTATCTTTAAATTTCTCAAAAACAGGACTATCCATGCGAATATGCGGAAGAGCGAACCAGAGCATATATTTTACACCCATCTTTTTAACACGCTCAACATGACCTTTCATATCGGGGAACTTTTTAGTATTGATCTCCCAAGCTCCGCGATCACGCTGCCACCCGTCATCAAGAATCGCAACTCTCATCCCTAACTTCGCCGCGCGCTCGATTTCGCGCTCCATCGCATCTTGAGTTACGTTAGAGCGAAAAACATACCAGCTCGAGTACAATGGCCAATACGCAGATTCAGGAGGTAAAGCCGGGTATCGCGTAGAAACCTCAGCTATCCATTTAACACTATCATTAATCGCGTCCGCCCAAAAGACGCGGCGCATATCGAGCCTTAATTTAGTCTCATATCTCTTAGCCGGCGCCGAAGGCTCAGAGAAAAATACCGCCCTAAATCTTACGCTATGCTCATTCTCATCAACCATATTAATCCTGGTTGCGAACTTTATCATATTTAGAGCGTCAGCAATAGCCCACGTCGCAACATTCTTCTCGTCATCATCAAAATTAGCTCTTATCGGCAGCCCCGTACTAAATGATGAATCTTGAGCCGTCCAACTACAGGGAAATCGCTCAGCCGATGGATCCCAATGATGTTGCAAATCACTGCGCTTTAAATAAAACTCTACAGTAAACTTAGGTATTGTAGATTCAGTAGGAGCCTCTGCTACTAAAGAGAATTCTTCAACATTATCCTCTACACCATTTGATTTAAGTGAAAAGCTCCACCCTCCACTCTCATCGGTGAAGACACTCACGTCGCCAGCTAAATGCGACGCGCACTTAGCTACCGTCGTCGCCGCATTTAAAGAAAACGTAAATAGAGCGATAAATATTATAATTAGAAGACTAGAAATTTGTTTCATCTTAATTTTACTTATAAAGAACTTTTACAATAGCCCCATCATTTTCTTTACGAAGTACATCCCACGATTCTTCGCGTTTAAAGTCGGGTGACGGGAAAAAGCAATCGCGCTCATAAATCTTAAATTCGGCATAATCCCCTTTATCTCTAAGCGTCACAAAGCCGATATCACCCCAAAGCGCAGCGCTGGGCATACCTACAGATCTTACTAGGCGACCGCCATCCTTCCAATCATGGAGCGCATCGAGCATCCAGCTATGGCGATGGCCATGAACATACCCGCGCATCAACTTACTAGTACCAATCGCAGTTTGGGCGAACTTCTTCATTTGGCGGCCATCATGATGAGTACATACGAAGAACGGTCGCTTAGTTGACGCACCAAATTTTTCAAGCCATTTAATTTGGGCGTCGCTGACTTTACCATCGTGATTATTCTTCTTTTTAAGCTGATCCAACGAATCTAAAAGAACTAAATCTACAGACGGCATTTTAACTACATGAACAATGCTCCCTTCAACCTCGCTAGATTTAGCCCACTCGGGAAAAACCTCCGCGAATACATCGCGGCGATCGTGATTACCCATCATCCAAGAGATTTTTATACCCGCGTCAACTATAGGCTTGAAAACCTTCTTAGCCTCTATATAATCCTTCTTTAAACCAACTAACGCGGCGATATCGCCCATGACAATCATTTTAGCGGGTAGAGGATCAAGCGCTAAAATCTGATTTAACGTTTTAACCATTTCGTCATTCGCATGCCACTTCTTATCGCCACAAATATGACAATCCGAAACAATAACAGCGAGCGACTCATCGTGCCTTTTATCTGTTGAAGCAACCTTCTGAGCATGTACACATGATGCTAACGAAAATGCACTAGCATTAAGAATAAATTCACGCCTATTCATAAGCCTCTCCTTTAGACTTTATTAGTAAAAAAAGCCTCTGCAATACGCACCGACGCCATCGCATCTTTAGCGTACCAGGTAGCTCCAATTTCTTTAGCAAATTCTTCGGTTAAAACAGCCCCGCCGACAAAAGTTTTAACTTCACTATCAGCTAGCTTAAGAGCCGCGATAGTCTCGGCCATGGCCCCAACAGTCGTCGTCATTAGAGCTGATAACCCTACGAGACGACACCTAGTTTTAAGAACTGTCTCAACAATAACATCGGGCGAAACATCTCGCCCTAAATCAATCACTTCAAAACCATAATTCTCTAAGAGCGAGCGAACAATATTCTTACCAATGTCGTGAATATCGCCTTTAACAGTCGCTATTACTATCGGGCCCTTAGTCGCGCCCTTAACACCTGACTTAGCGAGCTCAGAGCGAAGATACTCAAACGCCGCCGAAGCCGTATCCGCCGCCATTAAGAGCTGAGGTAAGAAATATTTACCGCTTTCAAATAGTGAACCTACCTTCTCTAACGCTGGCACAATCTCGCTATTAATTATCTCTAAAGGGCTTAAGCCCGTTGAAACTAAGCAACGCGCCGCCTCTGAGGCATCATCTCTAAGACCTTTTTCGATTAAGATTGATAAACTCATAGCTTGAGATGTCGCTGGAGTGGATGAGGTTTCGCCACCCTCAAGATTCTCGGAAAACGCTATCCATTTAGAGCAATCGCTATCTCGACCAGTAAGCGCACGATATGCGCGATACGCCGAAATCATTGGTAATGATAATGGATTTATTATCGCAGCCGATAATCCTGCGTTTAGCGTAAGCGTATAAAACGCCGCATTAAGAGATGTTCGCGAAGGTAATCCGAATGAAATATTAGATACTCCTAAAGCCGTTCTCACGCCTAGCAATTCTCGAACAGACTTCATAGCCTCTAAGATAACATTCGCGCTCGTATTATCAGCACTAACAGCGAGACAAAGAACATCGACTATGAAATCATCTTTAGTAAGACCATACTCCGCGCCTTTAGCGATAATCTTTCGAGCGATCTCGACGCGCCCCTCAGCAGTCGAGGGAATACCATTTTCATCCAACGTCAATGCAACTACAACACCGCCATACTTCGCAACTAATGGAAAGACCTTCTCCATAACCTCGGCTTTACCATTAACAGAATTAACTAGGCACTTACCATTATATCGGCGCATCGCTCGTTCCATCGCGATTGGGTCGGCGGTATCAATTTGAAGAGGAACATTAACGACAGACTGTATCGCCTCAATAGTCGCCTCAAGGGTAGAAGCCTCGTCTATACCGGGAACACCCGCATTAACATCGAGAATGTGAGAACCCGCATCAACTTGAGCGACAGCCTCGCGTAAGATATAAGCCATATCGCCAGCTTTATACGCCTCACGCAACTTCTTTTTACCAGTTGGGTTAATCCTCTCACCAATAATAATCGAATCATTAAACGGAATTTCTACCGAGCGAACGCCAGAGGTTACTATCGCGCGCTTTTTAACTATCGCTCGCTTAGCTATACTCTCACTCTCTAAAGCCGCCTTAACCGCGGCGATATGAGCGCTCGTAGTACCGCAACACCCGCCGACAATTCGCGCGCCGGCGTGAACTAGCTTAACAACATTTTTAGCAAACTCATCACTCGAAACTAAAAAGCGCGTTTCGCCATCGACTAATTTAGGCAATCCCGCATTAGGCTTTACGAAAATCGGAACATTCGTCGCGGCGGCAAGTCGCTCGACATAAGGGAGCATTAAATCAGGCCCTAAGCCACAATTAAGCCCTATCGCATCTACACGCAGACCCTCAAGAATCGTAGCGACAGTCTCGATATCAGCGCCCGTTAAAAGCTTACCGTCTTCGCCGAGCGCGACAGTCGCTAAAATTGGAAGTGTAGAATTCTCTTTAGCGGCTAGAACGGCGGCCTTAAGCTCATAAGCATCGCCCATCGTCTCAATCGCGACTAAATCTGCGCCAGATGCCGCACCTAGAGATATCGTCTCGGCGAAAGCGTCGTAAGCTCTATCAAATTCAAAATCGCCTGACGGCTTAAGTAATTTACCAGTAGGCCCTACATCAATCGCGACGAATTTATTTTTAGCGCCATTAGCCGCTTCTCGCGCGAGCGTAATAGACGCTGAAATTACATCTTCTAATCGCTCGCCCCCGTCATACTTGACGCGATTCGCCCCGAAGGTATTAGCTAAAACAAAATCAGAACCCGCGGCAAAATACGCGGCATGAATAGCACGAATCACTTCAGGCTTTTTAATGCTCCAAGTCTCAGGAACTTCGCCGGGTTTAAGCCCCGCCTTTTGGAGCGATGTACCCATCGCTCCGTCAGCGAAAATTATATTCGCACTACCTAAAAACTCTTTAAAGTTCATTGTGGGGCTGGTGGCAGGCGCCCATTATCGAGAAGATCTTTAATAATCATTCTCACTTCGGTGTCAAAGTCACCCTTTAATATCCACTTAAGATAATTAGGCTCATTTAACAGAAGCTTCTTAAGACTCTCGCCTTTCTTCTTACCGAAGTTAATCGTTAACTCGCCGTCTTTCCAACGGAGAGTCCCCGCCCTATCAGCATTAAGAGGATCGTGAGGAACTAAATATTCATCCATCTCATCGACTGTCTGAGGAAGATCGGTATACTTAGCCATCTGAGCTTTAAGAACTTCTAAGGTCGCTCTAGTATCAGCCTCAGCGCCATGAGCACCATCATGATTACGACCAAGATAAAATCTCACAGCCGCGCTTAAATCACGAGGTTCCTTTTTATGATAAATGCGCTGAACATCAACATGCTTTCTCGCTGAAGGCGCGAAAGCCATACCTACGCGAGCGAATTCTTCTTCAAGGCAAGGGATATCAAAGCGATCTGCATTAAAACCCGATAAGTCACAATCACGGAAGAACTCAAAAATCTCTTTAGCCTTATCAGCAAAGGTCGGGCAGTCCTTAACAATCTCGTCGCTAATGCCATGAATCGCAGTAGTCTCAGGCGGAATCGGAACTGTAGGATTCATAAGCCAACACTTCGAAATTTCTTCACCATTAGGCATAAGCTTAATGGCCGCTAATTCGATAATGCGATCTTTACGAGGTGAAACCCCAGTAGATTCAATATCAAAAACAACGAGAGGACGAATTAATTTTAAATTTGACATAAAAGATCATTACGATAAAGCGCGCGTATAGCATCGCAATCAAGAGTATGGCCAGCGCGGTAGCTAACTACCGTACCTACAAAACGATGTTCACCAGTTAGCGCCAACGCCGCCATAAGATCAAGCGTAGCGCGGTGCCAAACCGGCTCTAAAAACTTATCGCCAACATGAAAGCGCGGCTCAGTATAAAACTTTTTAGGCCCGTGAATAAGGATATTCTTTTTATTGTACCCCCAATTACGAGTCGCGGCAAAAATCTTACCGATCGTCTTAGCGAGTATATACTGGCGATGAGTAGCGTTAGTACGAGCGAAAGCCGCATATCTGAACGTCTCACTCGTCGCATCGAATAAAACGCGTTGCTGACCAATAATAGTATTCCAGGAAATCGCACAATCAATGCGTAAATTACGCTCGCCATTCTCAGCCGGTAAAAATAAAAGAAAATCGCCGCGCTTACCGCCAAACGCTACGGGCTCTTTAACCGTAACGAAAGTCGCCTTTTCGCTCGTCTCGGTAATACCAGCGTGATCCATCGCCTTAATTAGCGGCATTGATGACTGATCAAATAGCGGCGGATCTCCGCTGTTAACTTTTAGAAGAACATTATCGACCCCGAGACCTAATTTAAGAGCGATAATATGCTCTACCATTCTTAAATAATTATGGGGCGAACCAGAGCGAAGAACGAGATTCTGGGCGCTAGTCCAGAGATTGGCAATATCAACCTTAGTATCTAATTGCTCAGGCTGATCCATACGACGTATCCACCAACCCGGCTTAGAGCTAGGGGCGAAAGTAATCGTCTGTTTAGAGCTACCCTCGAACGTACCTACGCCAGCGACAGACGCCTCGCCTAATAAAGTCTGGCGCATTAGAGGGTATGGAGACGACTTATCAGAACTAAGACGAATCTCGTCAATTTTTTGAGTACAAAAACGATTATACGCGGCCTCAATCGCCGCCGAATTTCCGAAAATCGTTTTTCCTATTTGGTAATTCGGCATTTCAGCCATAATCAACCTCTTGATGAAGATTTTTCTTTTAACCAAACCGCCCACGAAGCTAATTCGTAAAGGAGGCACAACGGAACCGCCATTAAAATCTGACTTAAGGGGTCAGGAGGCGTTAAAAACATCGAAAGAACAAACGCTAAGACTATCGCTATACGGCGCTTCTCATGTAAAGCCTCACTAGAAACTAGCCCGAACCAGCCTAGCATAAATATAATTAGTGGAGCTTGGAAAACAATACCAAAGGCGAAGAGAACCTTTAATATTAATGTTACATATTCATTGGCGAAATACTGAGTAGAATCAATATTTAACCAGTTATTAACAGTATCAAAGAGCGTTAACATCGAAGGTACTGTTTGGGTATAGGCTAAGTAAACTCCACCAATAAATAAGAGCGTACCTATACACAATACAGATAAAATAAAATACTTCTCTCGATTAGTCAATGCCGGGAATATAAAGCGCAAAACAGAATAAACTAACAGCGGAAAGCTCAATGCCGTACCAGCCCAAAACGCAATTTCTATTAATAAATAAACGCCATCGGCGGGCGACTTAATCTGCAAGAGGCGACCTTGGATAACATCGGGCGACTTAATCCAATCAGAAATCTGGTTAGCGAAACAGCCCGCAATAACAACACAAATAAACCACGAAACCGCCGCGAAAATCAGCATATCCCTAAGAGCATATAAATGCTCCAACAAGGGCCTCGGGGGATCGTTCCTTTCGTCAAGATTTTTATTTAACGAAATAGCCATTATAAATCTTAAGATTAATTAACGTCTTTAGATTCAGCCTTAGGCGCGCTAGGCTCTTCGGACGGAGTATCTACAGTAGAATCAGCAGAGTCGCCATCTGTAGGAGCTTCAGTAGAAGCGTCTGTAAATTCAGAATTCTCTACAGAGTCAAGATCCGGAGGATAATAATACGCGTCTTGAGGAGGTATTACTTCGGACTCATCGCCCTCGCTCTCGAAAGCGCCCTCAACATCCTTAACCTCAGACTCAATCTCTTCGGCAGCCTTATTAAGCTCGGTCTCCATATCCATGAGCTGACGCTTAAAACTCTCAGCCGCCCTACGAAGCTTAGAATAATAATTACCGAGGGTCCGCGCTGTCTGAGGGATCTTACGCGGACCCATAACAATCAAGAATACGACGAGTAGAACAGTCCACTCGCCGAAACTGACATTATCGAATACAAATGCAAACATTTATACTTTTTATCATCACGAAGAATTACTTCTTCATGATGATAAACTCGCCACGGCGATTCTTAGCCCAAGCTTCTTCGCCGCTACCAGCAACAGCGGGATTAGTCTCACCACGGCTGATAGTCTCAATACGCTCAGATGCAATACCGTTCTGGCCAAGGAAGTTAGCTACCATAATGGCACGATTCTCGCCGAGCGGAATGTTATATTCGTTAGAGCCGCGCTCATCGCAGTTACCCTCGATTGAAACAACGCGATCGGGATTATCAGCGAGATGCTTAGCGACAGCCTCGATCTTACCGAGTTCATCGGGTCTAATGGCAGTAGCATCTAACTCAAAATAAACAGGTGCGAAATTAACATCGGTGCAGAGCGTATAGCCGCGATCCTTAAAGCTCTTACCGCTAAGCGAATCGAGCGAACCGCTCTCGATATTAGTATCATCAACCTGAGAAGAGATACCAGCGATATCGCCACCAGCAACTTCTTGACCTTCGCTACCAGCGCCAGCTGAAGAGCGAGCCTTATTGTAACGGCAACCCGAAGCGAAAATCGCTAAGGAAGCAGCAACAAGCACCATAATAGTCTGAAGCTTCATTTTTTTAATTCCTTCGTTTTAGATAATCATAATTAACCAGTTAATAAATTACTTAGTCGAAGTACGATCGTTATAATCGCCCGTCTCAGTATTAATACGAATGACATCGCCTTCGTTAATAAAGAGCGGAACGGCGCAAACGTAGCCACCCTCGACAGTAGCAGGCTTAGTAACCTTACCAGAAGCCGTATTACCCTTAACGCCAGGCTCAACCTTAATAACCTTACGCTCAACGAGCTGAGGAAGGTCAATACCGATAACCTTCTCGTTAAAGAAGAGAGCCTTAACCTCCATCTCATCCATAAGGAAGTACTTCTTATCGCCCATTACCTCATAGCTAACGCGAATTTCTTCGAAGTTATCATCGGTAAATACAAACGCTGTACCATCGTCATAGGAATACGTTACAGACATCTGAATAAGCTCAGGCTTCTCGAACTTATCGCCGCTGCGATAGCTCTTAGTCATACCACCGCCAGTCATCATATTACGTAACTTGCAGTTGTAGATAGCCTGACCCTTACCAGGCTTAGCGAAATCAAATTCCGTAATTTCCCACGGCTCACCATCGATTAAGAGCTTAACGCCCTTGTGCAAATCACCTGCACCAAAAACTTCGCCCATTTTATACTCCTATTTAGTTTTAGATTGTTAATAAAATTTGTATTATTATACCAAATTCTTTTCGATTTATAAAGTAGGATTGTCAAATTGTCTAACGACATCCAATAATATTTCGGCTAAATCTGGATCAGCCTCAAAAATATTAACATTCTCAGAATACGTATTATTGGAAATATTGCATTTAACAGCTATAAAACGCTTAAATTCCTCTTTTTTAGAACCCTTACCCCACTTTTCTCTATCTAAGACGCCATGATTAACTAAGTTCTGAAAAATATCCTGAATATGCTTAGGATCGACGTTTATACGCATCGTCCTATAATCAGACCAAGTATCCTCTTCGAATTTCTTAGCGAAATCGTTAGAAACTCGCGAGCTCGTACCCTTTTTAAGCTCGACATGCCCCGTACCAGATAAATAAACCGACGTTCTATGAATAGGCTCTTTATTAGTATTATAGTAATGAATCTCAGCCCAATTAAGAGCGCTCTCTTTAACTGTAATCCAAGGATTAACCCAAAACGGTCCGCAGCCCGTTATACCGCTAAAGGTAATAAAAAGAGCAGCAATAAAAAATACCCTAAATATTCTATTTAATCTTTCGCACATATCAAACCAGCTCCATATAAGGTCAATGTAGGATCTATCGTAAAAGGCATATTTAAATCTTTAAGAACCCATTTAGCGAATCCGCCAGTCGCAACTAACTTAAACTCTTCGCTGAAATTTCGCTTAAGTTCGGTCGCGATTTCGCGAACCATACCGCGATAACCCACCAACGCCCCAAAGCGCATCGCCTCTTCGGTCGAACGGCCTATTTTAGGCACTTTACCGCGCCCTAACTCCATCTTAGGGAGCTTAGCCGTACGCTCGAACATATAATCGCGCATCAACGGGAAGCCAGGCGCGATTACACCGCCGCGCCAAGTTTTATCACTCGTAATCGCCGCTGTCGTAAAAGCCGTACCGAAATCCATCACTATTATCGGCGCGCCATAACGAGTTACAGCACCAGCAGCATCGGCTATACGATCAGCGCCAATAGTGTCGGGTTTAGGATAGTCTATATTAATAAACTTAAGGGCTCGCTGCCAAGTAACTTGGCGAAACTCTAAAGATTTTCGCTTAGCGAAAGCCTTCCACTTAGCATCGCGACTAGGGACAACCGATACATAAGCTAGGGCATCAACCTTTTTAGCGATTATCTTTTCGACCGATAAAAACGCCTCATCTATAGATCCATCAATATGAGCGATATTAGTTACACGCCCATCTACCCATAGTCCCACCGCGGTACTGGTATTACCTACATCGACTACCGCTAGACGCACTTTAATATCTCTCCCTAACTTAGGCGACCCTTAAACGACGCGCCACTCTAGTGAAAGATCCACAGAACCCGCCGAATGAGTAAGACAGCCGAGCGAAATCGCAGTAACGCCGGTAGCAGCTATTTCGCGAGCTCTATCGAGCGTAATACCGCCCGAAGCCTCGGTCTTCGAAATGCCCTTACACATCTTGACGCACTTTTTCATATCTTCTACGCTCATATTATCAAGCATAATCCACTCTGGCTTAGCCTTAAGAGCGCTCGCGCACTCTCTTAAACTCTCAACCTCGACTTCAACATCAAGCTTAGGGAATTTTTTGCGCGCCGCTAAAACCGCCTGATCGAGCTCATCGGGATCACCACCGCGCCAAAGACGACGATGATTATCCTTCATTAAAACGCGGTCGTACATACCCATACGATGGTTAGTGCCACCACCACAAAGAACCGCGTACTTCTCGAAAACTCTTAAGCCAGGGGTAGTCTTACGAGTATCTAAGATAAGAGTTTTATAACGCTTTACAGCATCAACGAACTTAGACGTTAATGTAGCTGTAGCGCACATACGCTGCATAAAATTAAGCGCCGTACGCTCGGCCGCGAGAATCGACCTAGCCTTACCGCGGAAAATCAAAATAGGCTCTTTAGGCTTAACCTTAGAACCATCGGGTTTAAGGATAGTAACTTTTATCTTAGGATCGACAGCCTTTAATACGGCTTTAGCTACGGTAGCGCCAGAGACGGTACACCCAACGCCCTTAGCATAAATTTCGCCAGTCGCTACAGCGTTCTCGTCGACTAGCGCTTCGCTCGTCGAATCACACCACTTAACGCCGCGCGCGCTAACCGCATCTGCTAAATCCTCATCAAGCGCTAAGCGAACAGCAGCCTTAGCTCTAGTAGATAACATTACATCCTTCACGGCTCATAACCTCTTTAGTTGGCGATTTCGCCAACCATGTAATCGTTATACATATATAAGAACCAAACTAAACCACCGAGTACAGCTAATGCAATAACAGCTGCGGCAACGGCGAGCTTAGTAGATGCAGTATTCGCATCGCTCGACGACGAGCGATTATCAGCCATTGGCTCTAACTTGAAGCGATCAGCGATAGTAGCTCCGCCGGCAGAATTACCCATAGGGGGCTTAACGGTCATTTGCTTCTTAATTTTCATACGCTAATTATACCATTTTATGCGGTTTAAATTCAATCTATCTCTCTAACAGAGCCTTCCCTAACTTCGTAGGGCGTGCCAGTACAGAGAAACTTAGTTAAATCCTCTAATGCATTCTTAGAAAATCCCTCCCTAGGGCAAATAATCTTATCAACATGCCCATCGGCGAAAACAATATGAGCTACAACATTCTTACCGTCTTTATGATTAAAGCCGATAACCTCACCACCGTAATCATCTTGATATTGTAATGTGCAATCATTCTTAAAACCAGAGCCATTAGAAAAATCTGGATTTACATCTATCTCAGGATAAGACTCCCATTGAAGTTCTGCGAAAAGAAGCGTCTGATGGGGATATTTAACATCAGATTCAACTGGAGCACTAGTATATGCATCCGATCCTTCATACTTATCAAATCCAAAATACCCATTCATAACATAACTCCAGACTGGCGTCAGAGATTTAGGCATCTTCTTAACATGACTAGGACAAACATAAACTTCGTAATTCTTAATATAATCAAAAAGAGATCCTTTAGATATACAATATAGACGTGTCATAAGATCTTGTTCGTATGCAGATGTAAACCATCCAGCGCTCGAAGCATGCGAAGAGCCAGTTCTCTTATTGTCATCATCCAACTCTCCATACGTCCCTCTTGAATTCCAATTTATCCACCCAGAATACTCGCTAAATGTTTTTGATCCCTTAGAATTAGTACTAAACGTCTCTACCGAGCCTGCAAGAGGATAAGAGCCTGGATTACCTCCCGAAGCAGCATCCATTCTCGCATCCTGAACAGCTTTAGCAAGATTTCTTAAATTACTTAAACACCGCGTTGCTCTCGCCGATTCTGTATCACCAAAAATAAAGAACATAGAGCCCATAAGAACGCCTAATATCGCTATAACGACTATTAACTCTATCATTGTAAAAGCTTTTTTCATCATAAACCCCTTTCAATTATTATAATATTACATCTTATTCAAATTGCCTATAAAAAAGCACTCTAGTTCTATGAGGAATAGCACGATCTGTACCAGAACCCGAATCGCCGCTAGTATCTGTCAGTGGATTTGGGTCGCGCCACACTAGAGCAACAGCCTTACCCCCTAATTGAGGCGGCGCATGCCCTGTAGCTCCACTACCCATCATAGTAGGCTCAGCTCGAACAAAAACGAGAAAGAGCTGCTGTTTAACTGCGAAACAATCCTTCCAAAAACCATATAAGAACTTCTTATCAACGCCCCAGAACTTAACATCTGACTCACTCATATCTATACCAAGAAAGTTATTTTCGGCATCATTATCCCAATCCATATTTTCAAGAAACACATTCTCCCAACTATTCGTCTGAGTACCTTTGTTCTCTCTGCGAATTTCATCTATGAATTTCTGAGCGATTTTTCCCCAATCTTCTCTCCCTACTTTTGCACTTTTATTTTGATTAATCTCACTAAACGCATAAATAGAATTAAATTTATCCGCCTCATTATCATATTTCACATTGCCAACCTCATTAGTTGAAGCATATCGCCAACCCAATGGAGTATTAGCAAAAACAGCTGTTAAAACATTTTTAGAATCGGAAAACGGATTGACCTTAAATCCATTACCCTCATTGATAAATGGTAAACCTTTTAGGTCAAAAGCAAGGCAGTCATTAAAAACTTTTTTATCATTATATGAACGGTCTAGCTCACTATAAGATTCACCACTAAAAGGATTGTAAGTACGCCATGCAACCTTTTGATTGCGAGTCTCGCTAAAACTATTAACAATATCTTTATACTTATTATTAACTGTTGAAGCTTCTTCACTCATCTCACGCGGCGTTTTATCTCCATTATTCATAAGTATTTTTGTACGAGGCAAAAACGCGAGTTCATAAATACTTTGCAAATACCCCGCATCACTCGTTTCCATAAAAATATCATTGTCACGATCATCACCGGTCTTATTATTATTCAACCAAACTTGTTTTGTAAGACTTTCATTCACTGAAAACCAATCTTCGGGCGCGTAATTGTATCGCGGATCAGCTACAATAATCGCCTTAGGGTTGAGATTAACTTCACCTACTGTTTTAGAATCCTCAGACTGGGTCTCATTATTACCCTCAAGACTAGCAAGAGAAAAATCAAATTCAATACCAGTATTAAACCGCAATAAAGGATATGCAGGATCAATTCTAACAGTGCTATCATAATAAGCAGCGAAATTGCCTTTTTTGTAATTATTTTGAATCTCATCATCTGCAAGACAAGCTGGCACCATATCAACTACATACCCATCTTCATCCTTAACTCTCAACCATACAGCACAATTAAGTCGAAGTTTTGTGTCGTTTTTGAATATTGTCTTTTTTAGCTCCTCAGAAGATGCAAAACCAACATCCTTTTTACCTGTAGCATC
Organism: Kiritimatiellia bacterium; assembly: GCA_017631385.1. GTDB lineage: Bacteria > Verrucomicrobiota > Kiritimatiellia > RFP12 > UBA1067 > UBA1067. The sequence continues at coordinate 12,734 of JAGBTH010000038.1, read as the reverse complement.
AAAAGCTGGGAAAGCCGTACTAACGAGCGTAATTTTTTTAGGATCACCTTCTTTAATAACTTCAGAAAGTGTAGGCTTCCACACCGTTGGTCCGTTATCACTTTTACTAGCTGTTTGTGTCCACATAAAATCCACTCTTAACAACGCATTTTCGGGATCCGCAAGAAACTGTCCAACCGAATCTGCGACGAGTTTAAGATCTGTTTCAGCAACAACATCTGTCTCCTCTTTAACAGAAGCATTTAGAGTAATTTTCGAATTTGACTCAAACTTAATATTCAAAATACCATTTTTATTGTCTAACTCTGTATCCTTAATTTCTTTCTCCAAATGAAGTACATCATCCTCAGCAGCAAAGACGTCCTCTCCCGTTCTTAACGACATCTCTTTAGACGAAAAGAAAAAACTTAACTTACCATCAATGCTAAAATTACCATCATTTTGATCTTTACGCGCAAAAGGAAAAACTGTAACAGCTCTCACCATAGCAGCGCGAAGACCTTCCTGGAATTTAGAAGAATCTATCTTATATCTAATAGTTTTTTTAACAACTCGCTGTTTATCAGTCACAGTATTTGGTTCCACACCCGAATAACTATCTAAAGTTTCATCATCCGCCGGTTCTGGTTCTCTCTTGATAGCTAATGTAATATTCTGAAAAACAGGTTGAATACCGCATATCATAGGGAAGCGCTCTACCGTAGGCATAGCCAACGAAAGTGGCTTTCTATCAACATCTAAATAATCCCATAGGCATACATTACCAATCATACCCAAAACATCCCAAGCAACTTTCGCTTTACCATCTTTAATAGTCTTTCCAAAAAAAGCAAGTTCCAAAGTTTCGGGCTTTTGAGTCTCAAGAATTAAATCTTCTAACTTAAATGGCTGACAATCAGGATCTGCTAGGTCATAAAGCCCTCTATTTGAATTTTCGTCTGACCCATTCATTGGCTGATCACTATCAGAATCCGCCAATCCATTACCCGTTTTCGGGAAAAGACTATCCGTCACAAAAGTCATATTCGCAAGCGCATTATCTGCAGCATCATTACCTGTTTCGCCCGTCTTACAAAACTCGCCTTTGCTATTCAAGCCCTCACAAAATGCACTTTTAATATCACCAACACCGCCTTTAGCATTAAGAGCTAAATTTAAATCCGCTATAGAAATAAGAGGCTCCTTAATATCTAATTCTTTCTCTCCCCCCTCTTCCGTTACTGTGCGACCAGTAGCGCTTTCAATGAAGGTATCCCATTTATCAGCCCCTCCTTCATCAAATAAATAAGCTAGACTAATTCTCTCATGAGGCGCGGATGAACGACGCTTATTGGCGAAAAGCCTATTAACATCAAAATAATCCGATACATCTATCGCGCAAAAAGCATAACGCCCTACGCCATAATCAAAAGACTTCCATTCGGCTGCTGGCGACAAACGTGAATAATATCGAGCCTCGTTAATGAGTGTCGGCGGGATATACGCTAAAGCTTCTAAACAAAGCGGGGATACTGTATTCGCAAAGTCAAAACTAGACTCATTCCAGTCATTCGTGCCAATAAAGATACGATTACACCAGACATTTCTATTATAGCCATCTACCGCCCTTTCGCCAACACCAGGATGAGGATTATCATTAATAGCCTGATCAATAGTATCTATAGCCTCAGCCATAGCCGCTTTCACGAGATGTCTAGCAGCTACTGATCGCCTTAACTGACTAGACGGTAAGCGCCCTTGGCGCATATAAGCCGAAAAACCGACAGCCGAAACTATCAAAAACGTCAACATACCGAGCACGATTAAAAGCGCGCTCCCCGATCTTAAATTACATTTTTTCATTTACGTTCCTCGGCCGAAAGTCTATAAAAGTTAGGTAAATAATAACCTGTAGAACCACCCACTGTAAATTCCGGTTTAACGCCTCCGCCATTACTTCTACGAATAGTCACCTTATAGGGCGTACCCCATGGATCTAACATTTTTTGATTACCCTTTAATTGAGCCATCAACACTGGTGAACTACCTTTCGAATCAGTCACGCCTTTTTCAGGCAATAAAAACCCAAGTGAACTTTTATCGGCATCTCGGTCTTTCATCGTATGATCATCTAATGTATAATCTTCTGATTCATTCTCGTATGCCAATATAGCTTTATGAATTTCTTTAACCTCGGTTTCGGCTTTAGAAATTTTAGCTTTCTTTTGGGCATTCGAAAAGCTCGTAACGAATACAGCCATTAAGGTACCCATAATAACTAGTACCACTAATAATTCTACTATCGAAAAACCCTTTTTAGTCAAAGTTAATGTCATCGGGATAACTCCATATATCATCATAATCGCCAAACACCTTATTGGGGCCAGCGCTCTTTACATTAATTACGTATGACCTAAACTTAGCCTCAGCAGCATCAGCATCACCAACAGGTACAGTCATCAGATCATTTTCATTAATATTATCAGGTATTTGAGAAGCGCTTTTTGCACCATCTTCATCTCCCACGTCCCACGCCCTCTTACGCAATTCCCCGCCTTCTTCATCATTCCAAAGACCTAAAAGAAAATGAGTATTATTACCCCATATATAAGCATTATCAGCATCATCCCTTAGAGAAGCTATATTACGCCTAACTTTATTTAAATCTTCTACACTCGATACTCCCGTACGCCACGAAATAGATGACTGATTAAAAAGCATAGTCAATACCGAAACGAGCAGCCCCAATAGAAGGCTCGCTACCAGTAATTCAAGAATTGTAAAACCGCGCTTCATTAGCCTTACTCCTGATTGCTTGTAGAGACAGAACTTTCGCCCTGAAAGCGCACCTCGGTATAATATAACGGCATAGCGAGCAAATCATCTGATTTTTTAGCAGCCCTAAACCCTATTTTTACTATCGCGCTACCTAACTTATGCTCAACAACGAGCCCTGCTTTTAAATCATCGAATCCAGCAGGCCATTTCGCCGCCGAGAATACCCCTCCACTACCAGTTTTGTTACTGCCCTCTTTCGCTGCTGCTTCACAAACTTTTTCAAAAATATCCTCTGGATCCTCATTCCCTGTAAGATACGCCCTCCAACCTTCCGCAGGATAATTTTGCAAATCACTGAACGCTTGCCAACGCACATTAGGTGATGATAAAACTCTAACTAAAGGACTTATTACCGCATCTGCAAACATCGCAGACTGAACATCCTCGCGACTTTGATCTGTCTCGCGATATCCGAGAGAATAAAGCCCTAAAATTGAGAGAACTCCCCCCGTCATAATTAAGATGGCGAGATTTACCTCCATTAATGTAAATGCTTTTCTCATAAATAATCCTATTTTTTATTCGGTCTCGCTACGCCAACCATCACTTTTTCCAACTGTTTACCTCTAGGTCTTAAACTTTTTATTTCAATTCCATTCGTTGTAGTATCATCTGGTCTAATATCCAGTGTTTTATCATCAAGCGCTTCTATAGGTTCATCTTGATTTGTAGAATAATTGTCACCAAAAATATAGCCATGAGGCAATGTGATGTCAGCAAACTCAAATCCGTAGGCATCCCCCGCTTTCCAGTCGGAAGAACTCCCTTCCCCTTCTTTAACCGTAAAAGCATAACACCACTTAATCTTCGGTTTATCTCCATTATGTATACCATGTACAAAATCTATCGTGAACTCAGGAATATTTTTAGTAGTCTCATATACAATATACTTATTTAGCTTACCTTCTCCTGACATCTTATAAAGATTTATACACGAGCTCTTATCATTATTAGATGAAGATGTCGAAGAATTTAACCCGCCACTATCACCACCTTCATTAAATTCATCTAACTCTCTTACGAAATCGTCATTTCTAAATTCCAAATCCCCAAATTCATCATACAAATCATTACCATCGCACTTAGATATACGACCAGCTAGCCTAACAGCTACCGCCTTCCCTACAACAACCTCAAAATCACCACTCCCTCCATCCTTAATCGTCTCATTCCAAAAATAAACTGCAACATTTTGGCGATCTATCTGAGCTCGTTGAAGAGCACCGTTTAAAAACTCATTTACATTTTGTATAACACTACGCTCCTCCATCCCGCGCTTCATCTGGCGATAGCCAGCTACAGTCAACGAACCCATTATCGCCATAATACCGATAACTACCATTAATTCTACTAAGGTAAAACCACGTCTCATTACTTAGTTACCTCCATTGAATCAGTAGCTGTTATATAATATATCTTAAACGAACGAAAATAACCGTGTTTTTTTTCAGGATATCCAAAATACATTTGAGATCCTTCCAACGTTTCGGGATTTCTCTCACTACCCTTTATCGCTTCCATAAAAGTGCGCCCGTAAAATTTAGACCTCGCCGACCCATGAGCTCCTGCTACGTGAAGCTGAGTAACGTCCATTATAGGGCATTTATCTATTGAATATTTAACGGCATCATGAATTAATTTCTTTACGCTTTCTTCAGTAAGCTCCTCACGACCAGTTTCTTTCGAAGTTTGTTCTTTTTTGGTAGAGAAATCGGGCCACTTTCCTTGATTTTGAATCTTATACTCCGCTAAGCCAGCTTGAACGACCTTACATAAAGCACTAGCTTTCCACTCCCTAGACCATTGAACCGAAGAAGAGGCTACTGATACTACTAGCCCTAGCAATACACCGATAATGGATAAAACCACTAATAATTCTAATAATGTAAACGCTTTTTTCATGATTATTTATCTACTTGACTTGTGGACCAGCTGTAGACATCATCACCATTAAGGCCCTTAGAATAAGGCTCTATTATACCATCGGCCCCCGAGCACCATACAGCTACTAAAGCTCGAATACGAATAGTCTCGCCGCCTACATTAGCAATTACAATACCATCTTCATCATCATCTAGAGCGTACCTAAGTATATGATCTCTAATAGTACCGCTAGACTTAGAAGCCGTAATAACGGACGATTTAGAACAAGAGGAACCTAACTTTTTAATAGTCTCTGTAGCCCAAGGCGTTACCAACCCGAATCGATCGTAGCCCGATAACTTATTATCCTTAGTTTTACACCCTAAAATTTTATGAAGCGCATACGCTGTTGTCTCGGTAAGACCTTCTTCGCTATTACTACCGCTATAAAGACGTTTAGACCAAGGTTCAATAGCTCCTATGGCCGTCGCAACTTGCTTTACATAATCTTCACAAACAGCTTTTTTAGCCTTATCGGGGGCATCGGTCAATTTAAATATAAAGCCCCCCATTAAAACTCCTAAAATAGCTACAACTACTAAAATCTCTATTAATGTAAAACCTTTTTTCATAGATCATGTCCCTTTAATTACTTAAGTGAATAATGTCATCTTCAATCCACTCACTAACTTTTTCAATAACTTTAGCACCTTCGGCTTTTAAAATCGTTCGATCTACCCATGGAGGGAAGGTTCTTCTATTCTTACCCGCGCTCCAAAGAATATAACGCTGATATGGAGCGGGCGAATAGTAATAAAATTCATTATCCCACCCATCCTTAACCGTTATGCCATCTAAAACATACTGACCATCGTCATCATCATCACCCTCACCTTGATCACTTTGATTCGTGGGCCTAAAAATCTCTATGTTAGGATTAGTTCCTCTAAGCTCAGACACTACTGGTTCTTTTATAATCTTAATGCCATAAAGATTATTAGGGTAATTACCAGTGCAAATACCTTCGAGATTAAGCATCCACCTCGCACAGACAGCTTGAGATGGTATATTAGCTACATTTGCATACCCAGAACTATCTTGATCCAAAGACCCATCCTCATTATAGTTACTATCGTTAAGAAGATCGTCCCAATCTTGAAATCGATCTCCATCAATAGCTTTATACGGTAAATCATTATTAGCTTTCCACTGATTAAACTCCAAACCTTTATAATTTCGCATCATAACGAGATATCTAGGTAACAAGTAGCTCATAAGTCCAAACCTATATAATCGAATATCGCGCCAATCTGTAGCCTCGGAATAATCATTATATCTACCCGGATTTTCTGAAAGTCCATCATTAAATCTAGCTTCTAACTTAGCTCTCTGAACAGCATCTATTCCATCAAATGCGCCTTTACTAGCCTTATCTGCTAATTCTTCAGAAACCTTTTTAACAATTTCGCTCATTCCTTCAGGAAAAGGGAATCGGCACCCTACTGGCTGAGCTCTACACGCAGCCTCTATATCACCCCAGTTTAAACCTCCATCAGCAGAACTAGTCCCTCTTTCTACATCCATCTGAACACCATAATCATTAGTTTTTAATTTGTAATTTCGTGAACCATGCAACTTAACTGGTGGGTAACTGCCAAATGCCGCATAATAGCCCGAAATACAATTTTCGAGCTTTTGCATACGCAATACTGTTTCGATGCGAGCTTTATTATCAGATCCCGTTATATTCAATCTAAATACGAGTCCCATCAGCGTCACCAAAACGGCGATAGCTATCATTAATTCTAGTAGAGTAAAAGCCTTTTTCATCGGCATATTCCTTACATTCCGCCGCCACCGCCAGATACAGACGAAATAATCTTAATCATCGGTAAGAACATAGCGATAACGATCGTACCTACGATAACCGCCAAGAAGATAATGAGCGCGGGTTCAATCGCGGCCGTCATACCAGCTACAGCGTTATCGACCTCGTCATCGTATGTATCGGCGATACGCGTCAACATTTCGGCTAGCGCGCCCGTCTCTTCACCGACCTCGATCATCGACACGACCATAGGGGGGAATACCCAACATTGCGAGAGAGGCTGAGTTACGCCCTCACCTTCTTTAACGGCGTCATGGACCGACTGAATCGCCTTCGAAATAACGCGATTACCCGACGTATCGCGTACAATAGATAACGACTGGAGAATCGGTACGCCCGATGATAAAAGCGTACCTAAAGTTCTCGTAAAGCGCGAAACCGCTGTTCGCTGAACGAGAGTACCGAGAATCGGCACTTTAAGCTTTAATACATCGACTAAATAAGCGCCCTTCTCGGTTTTAGCTACAATCTTAAAGAGCATAAATGCCGCAACCGCGACAATCGCAATCATAAGACCGTTTTCCTGAACATATTTAGACGCGCTAATAACGAATTCCGTAACAGGCGGCAATGGTTCGCCGGCCATCATATCTTGGAATACAGATTGGAATCGCGGAATAACCTTTACAAGAAGGAACGCCGTAATGCCGACAGCCGCTACGAGAACGACGATCGGGTAGATCATCGCGCCTTTTACCTTATTTTTAATCTTCTCGGCTTTTTCGGCGAATTCAGCTAATCGAGCGAGTACGACTTCGAGAACACCGCCCGCTTCACCGGCCTTAACCATATTTACATAAAGATTATCGAATACCTTAGGGTAAGCCATGAGCGCTTCAGAGAATGTACCGCCCGAAGATATCGACTCCGAAATTCCCGCTAAAGCCTCGTTCATCTGGGGATCTTTAACCTGGCGCTTTAAAACATCAATACCGCGCATCAACGGTAGACCCGCATTCACAAGAGTAGCCAACTGACGGGTAAACTGAGTAAGGATCTTAGTCTTAACTTTACCTTGGAGGAACTTAGGGAGTTTTATATTAATCTCCATATTAAGTCCACTCTTCTTCTTATCTTTCGAGGGCGCGACTGGAGGCGGCGCTTTTTTACCCTTGGCGCCAGACTTAGCCGGCTGAGGCGCCGAGGCTGCCGCGCGCACTTCGCCCATGGCTGTCGGCATAAGCCCCTGAGAGCGAAGAGCCGCGATAGCGGAATTACGATCTGCGGCATCAATTTGGCCACGAGTCTCGTTACCTTCAGAATCTTTAGCTATATACTGGAATGTCGCCATATCTAATCTATTACGCCGATCTCTAATTCTTTCTACATTATAAGATCTAAGCGCCCTTTCTTCAGTTTGAATAAATTATATCACACGAAATCATCTTTTAGCAACTACATGAGCTCTTCTATTGAGGGATTTTCATATTGGGTATTTTAACTTCTTCTCTAATTTTTAGCTCATTCTTACCTTGAAATAGATGCTCATCCGCCATTGACGAAACAGTTACAGAATCGCTCTTAGACGATGTTGAATATGAGCCTTCGCCCCCCATCGAGGTGAACGCCGCGCGCCCCGCCTTAGCTCTAATATCTCGCGACATATTTAACGACGAAACAATATAACTAATAAAAGTAAAAAGCGCAGTTAAAATAAGCGTTATACTAAATAACCCTAAGGCTAACTCAATTATAGCTTGAGCTGGGCGAAACTTAATACGTTTATTAATGGCCATGGCTCGTACCTCCCCCATTAATAGTCCCGCCTGGCATAGGTCTTTGGCAAGTATGCGAATTAAACTTAAGCCAATTAGATCCAGAGCGCCTAAATGATTCTCTCTCCCAAGCTTTTAACTGATCGCAATAATAACATGAACCACTTATTGCGCTCGGACCATTCTCCATATAAATAGGTAGATGATCCTGAATATGTGTTACCCAACCATAATCAGCAGTCGCCAGATTCGACCCCCCGACAGCGTCTAAGGGCACTAATCTTACATCAGTAAACGCTGGAACTACAAGATAATTAAGCGCGGTAACCGGCGATAAAGTACCTTCAAAATCCTCTACCGCGCCGAATGGCTTAGCTGCCGCCGACCAATTAAACGTCGCTGTCGAATTTACCGCGACTGTCGTATTCTCGCCAATACACCTTAAAACCGCCGCGCAGCCGCGAACATTATATTCGTCCTTTATCCCTCCTACTATCGGAAAATCGCTCATTCCCCCATCGCTGGCGAGAGCTAAATCAATAAACCACTGGCTCCAGCGTCCAGGCTCAAAAAAGAACCATACCTCTTCTGGATCGGCTAAAAGTTTAGACTTATTAAGATCATCTTCATTAAATTTTTCATCTGAATAACGACGAAGTATTTCTAAAATCTCCTCGTTAGTAAAAACTGATTTAAAGCTGATTTTACGGGAATAAACATGGAGCGAAAATACTTCGCTATTATCTAAGGGATTTTCACGCTCAGCTGGTAATGGCGCCCAGTCAGTATAGCTGCCGTAATCATCAAGTATATTCTTATTATTAAAATGAAACCAACACCAATCTTTAGCGGCAATCGCATTATAAAACTGACGATTTAACAATAAATGACCAGATAAAGAGTCATAAAACTCTAAATTATCAGGTCCCGCGGCTAATCCGCCCAAAATAACATTCGAAATCTTAGAAGCATATTGAACCCAAGCCCCCGGAAAAGGCTCTGGATATGGCGCGCCTTCACCGCTCGCACCTTCAGAATAAACTGTTCTAATATCATCAACATGGCGCTGAAGGATCTTAGAAAACTCGCTTCTCGTAGCCATGCCATTAGCGCGAGCAGCTTCATCCGCGGCTCTAAGCGCATCAACAGGATCTAATAGCGCCATGTGGCGCTGCTTCATAACGATTGACCGGCATAAATTCGTTTCGTCACGAATAGCCGCGACTAAATGCTCAATATTCTTTTTACCAATTTCGTTAAGAATCTCGCCCTGCTTATAAGCGGCCGCTATCGCCGCGGCATCACCGCCATGCTGAATATGGGTTTTCTCACGAACAGAAGTAAAAATATCAACGTTAAGCAATACTAAACTCGTTAAAATAACGAGTATAAACACCAAAAGCAAAACAATCTGACCATTACGATTACGCATCACAACCCCGCATCATACATATAAAAAGGGAAGTGCGACTCAACCTTAGCCCAACCTGTAGCATCGAAGTCTTTAGTCGACATCTCTACACTCGCCTCGGCTATTGGCGCTACCCCCATCTCGGAATCAACATCTACATCAGTAGTATGCCAATTCTCATATTCTAATATAGCGTTAGCGCGAGCTGGATTTTCGCTCGAGAGATAAATAGGTACGCGAGCTACTTCGTCAAATCCCCCCTCTGTCGGCCATAAACGCTTACCGGCTACCGGGATTATCGCCGCGCGCGCCGATTTAAAGCACATAAAGTCATTAAAGCCTACAGCCCTAGCGCGCGCCGCGCGCGCCGCGGCGTAGTCCAAAAGCGTTCTAGCCGCGAGTTTACGAGAAAGCGTAAACGCACTCGTGAAAATAATCATTATCACGAGTACGGCAATCAGCGTCTCGACCATAGCCTGGGCGCGCTTCATGAGGGCCCTTTTAATTAACGACTAATATCAATTGTCGCCGGCGTCTTCAATCTGCTCAGCGGCATCTTCGGCCTTACTCTGAATCTTATCCTTCAAGAGAGTAAATGTGCCGATAAGCGCGATAGCTATGAGGCTGATAATAAGAATATATTCAACCATCGTTTGGCCTTTTTTCATCTTCTTCATGTTTATCTCCTTATTTAACATAAGTTACGGATACTCAGAACTAACATGGCGCTCAGTTCTCACAACGGCCGACTTAGTCGCCCTTAAGAGATACACAAGCGATCCAACAACAAGAACGAGAATAGAGAACGTAATTACGTACTCTATCATAGCCTGAGCTTTTCTCGCCTTGACTTTCATGTTACTATATTATCACAAATCTCACTTAAATTCAATCAGCTTCCAAAATTCCACCCGTCATTGTCGAGTTTTTATTTCTTCTTCTGCTTAAAAAACCAAGCGAGAACTTTTTTATCCTTATATGTCTCTATCCATACTGCGTGTCCAGCGTCTGGATACTCGCGATAATGCGCATTAGAGCCATTAGCCCAAAGCGCCGCAACCATATTGCGCGAGCGACAAACAGGGACCGCCCCATCAGCACTGCCGTGGAATGTCCAAATCGGAATTTGAGCTATTTTCGACGCCATTTCTACATCGCCGCCACCACAAATAGGAAGCGCCGCGGCAAAAACCTCGGGTCTACGAGAAATTAAATCCCATGTACCATATCCACCCATCGAAATACCCGAAACATATACACGGCTTAAGTCAATCGTGGGATCAGCGAGCTGCGTATCCAACATTTCGAGCAAAAGCGCCATTGTATCAGATGGAGCATCAGGCATCTTATGACTCTTAGCACCCCAATTAACCTCTACCCAACGCTTACCGTAAGGCACTTGGCCAGCAATTAGCCTATACCCCTTTTCTTTAGCGTCTAGATAACGCACTAAATCTCCAACGCCATGACGAAGTTGAGCTACATTATCAGCGCCGCGCTCACCAGCACCATGAAGAAAGAATACAAGAGGAACTTTAGAACCATCGCTCGAAGCTTTATCGGCAATTCGATAACGAAATACTCCACCATTTTTACCTGTAAACTCTTTAGCTACGGTATGATCGGCAACATTAGATTTAACAACCTTAACATCCGTTTTTGCAGCAAAAAGTACGCTAGAAACGCTAGCGACGAGTACAATAAGCAATTTCTTCATTTTAATACCTCACTTTATTTAGTTTAAATACAATCTAATTATTTACTAGACAACTAGAAGAGTTAATAGCCCTAGTTATACTTATAAGTCCTTCTCGCTTACGAAATCCATCGCGTTGTAGCCTTTTTCGACATTGTCCTTCTTCGACTTGGAGTCGATTAGGACTACATCGCCCACACAGATGTTCTCAGGAACCGAAATCATATCCTTGGGATTGAGCGCGTAACGACCTGTTCCAAAAATGAACTGCGCCGGGCGGATCCAACGCTTACCGTCCTTGTCGGGCTTGATGGACGGAATCGGCGCCCTTAAAAGCCTCCAACCATCAAAGCAAATCGACGAGCGATCCTGGAACGCGCCGACGCGACGCGTGCCTGAAGAAGTGTTGACCATAAGTGTTGTGCGGCCGAACGTGCCGTTGCCTTTAACCCAAATGCCGATTTCATCGTAACCGGCGGGATCAATCTGCTTAGCGTTAAAGCCAAAGGTGCAAAGCTCTTCAATCGCCTGAGAAGCAGGTTTAACTTTTGTGCGGTCGAGTACAAACTCGGTAGCATCCATATTAAGCTCTTCATCATGATACGGCTTCATGTTGAAATATCCCCACGCGCAACCCTGATGGCACCAACCCTTATGGCCATTCGTCTGAATGTAAACAGTTTTAGGCGTGACGCTAGAAATCTTCTTGATATTGGATGGAAGACTTACCTTGTCAGCGCCTAAATATCTCGCGCCAACAGCCTTTTCGTCACAGACGAGATAATACGGTGTAGGCCCGACATCAAGAACGATCCTACCCGAAGAAGGAACTTTTATATCCTTAGCGCGACCTTGCCAATTGATATGACGAACCGTTACCCCTTTGGGATACTCCATTTCAATCTTTCCGTGTGCCGAAGCCGCCCATACGGCCGTAGCGTAATCTTGCTTTCTGCGCTCTCTTAAAAACTCGACCGCCCAGACCGCATTAGCATTCTTTACGTCGATGCACTTCGAAAGTTTGGGCTTGTCGAGAACCTTTGTCAAATTGGCAAGCGCGGTGAACATGCGCTTGGGGTACGACATCGGATAGAACGTGCACTGACCGCCAGCGCCCCAGTTCGTATTGTAGTAGGGTTCGTCACAGTCTTCGATGTGACCTATCGAGATCGTCCAGCACCCGTGCGCGAGCGATACGAGGCAATCGCGCATCGCGTAATTCGTCATGCGCATACGCAGATCGTAGGGCCTTGATTTAGCTACGTCCGCAGGTCTTTCGGGGCGGAACACGTACTCGTTGCACGCATTAACGAGCATATTGGAGTAGCCGTACATCGCGGCAGT
>JAGBTH010000037.1 GCA_017631385.1 Kiritimatiellia bacterium | reverse complement strand
CTCGTTAAGATGGAGCCGGGCGACGCGCTCTTCTTTATGGCGGCTGACGTTGACGAGTGTAACCGCCTCTCTGGTCTCGTACGTACTGATATCGCCGATCACATGACGAACGATATCCGCGAGAAGAACTGCTACCGCTTCTGCTGGATCGTCGACTTCCCATTCTTCGAGAAGGATCCCGAGACTGGTAAGATTATCTTCTCTCATAACCCCTTCTCTATGCCTCAGGGTGGTCTCGAAGCGCTTGAGACTAAGAACCCGCTCGAAATCGAAGCCTACCAGTACGACGTTGTTTGTAATGGTATTGAGCTCTCTTCGGGCGCGATTCGTAACCATCGCATCGACATCATGTACAAGGCATTCGAGATGGCCGGCTACACGAAGGACGACGTCGTTAAGAAGTTCGGCGCCCTCCACCGCGCGTTCCAGTTCGGCGCTCCGCCCCACGGTGGTATCGCCCCTGGCGTTGACCGTATGGTAATGCTTCTTACCGATACGCCCAACATCCGCGAAGTTATCGCCTTCCCGATGAACCAGAAGGCTCAGGACCTTCTCATGGGTGCTCCTAACTACGTTACCGAGCAGCAGCTCCGCGAGCTTCACATTAAGATCCGCGGCACCGGCAGCGAAGTTCAGGAAAAGCCCGAAGCATAAAATGCAGCACCTAAAGACAACGCTACTAGCGTGGCCTATAATAACTGTAGCGGCGATGCTCATTTCGTTTTTAACGAAGGAGCTCGCCGCCGAGTTTTTTAATATAACTTTAAAGAGCCAGGAATCCGTCCATTTTTTCCTTAAAATGATGGTCGGCTGGAATGCTCAGTTCTTAAAATTTCTAGCTCTCGTTGTCGTAGCAGCTCCTCTCGCCGAAGAAATTATCTTTAGATACTTATTCTGGAAGCTCCCCGCTCCCAGTAAGCCTTACCTCGCGGCGATTCCATCGAGCATACTTTTTACCGCGGCGCATTATTTCCAAAACCCTTGGCCAGATAATGCCTTTATTGCGCTTTTCTTTTTTGGAATGGCTCAATGTTGGTTATATAAGCGCACTAACTATCTTTGGTGCCCGATTTTAAGTCATACGCTATTTAACCTAACTAATCTCGCATTTCTCCTTTGCATCCCTGAGAAATATCTCGTATTATGAAAGTCTGTTTTGAGACTTTTGGATGTCGCTTAAATAGAGCTGAGGCATTAAACTTAGAAGCGCTCTTTCTCGCGAATGGCTGGAGCGAAACTAAAAAGCACTCCGATGCCGATTTAATCATTATCCGCGGCTGCAGTGTAACAGCGCGCGCGCAGCACGATACCGAGAAGTACATCGCCCAGCTCCGCGCGAAATACCCTACTAAGCGCATATTTACTACTGGTTGCATTACCAATAAAACTCCAGAGGCAATGATCGAAAAGGCTATGCGATCAGCGAGAGTTAATGGAGAGTTTATAACTGATGTAGTACCTACGTCTACTGCGCGAGCATTTCTTAAAATACAAGACGGGTGCAATGGTAAATGCTCATACTGCATAGTACCTAAATTCCGCGGCACTCCTATCTCTGAGGATTTTGACGATATTCTTTTAAAGGCTAAAAAATTTATCGATTGCGGATATACTGAAATTGTAGTGACAGGCTGTAACCTATCCTTATATCATTCTAAGGGTAAGCGGCTACCTGACGTATTAGCCTCTCTCGCCGATTTACCTAGCCCAGGCCATAGAATTCGCTTAGGCTCGCTCGAGCCGAGCGATGTAGCTGATGATGTCATCGACTTAATTGGCGAGCGCGAGAATATCTGTAAATTCTTGCATATACCTATTCAATCGGCTTCTAATAAAATCTTAGCCGAAATGCGCAGGCCCTATAAAATAACCGACTTAGAAAAGCTTATTAGCCGCGCAACATCGCGAATCGATAACCTAGGGCTAGGATGCGATGTGATAGCAGGGTTCCCATCCGAAAGCGAATACGATTTTAAAGCGACTTTCGACTTTGTTAAAAGACACGCTTTCACCAATATCCACGCTTTTCCTTACTCTGAGCGCCCTGGAACAATGGCCGAAAAAATTCTTCCTGTTATTCCAAGGGCGATTCGATCCGAAAGAGCTAAAGCGCTAACAAAACTCGTTAGAGATAAGCGCAAAGCCTTCGCTGAGAAATTTAAAACTAAGAAGGTAGAAATAGTCATAGAAGACGCTTCTACTCTTTCAGGTTGGACTTCGCAATATCTATGGTGCACTCAGCGCTCTAAAAACATTATCCGCTTAAATACGCCTAATGTACGATTAGCGCGTAAAGCGCGAGTTGAAGTACTCGTTAAAGATTGTAAAGACGATATTCTTTTAGTCGATCCTATTTAATGGCTGGTGAAACTATAAAAACTAAAGGCATCTGCCTTAACATCTACCCATGGTCTAAAACTAGTCACATAGTCTCATGGCTTACACCTATGGGTAAGATAACAACATCGGTTAAGGGAGCGCTTAGGCCTAAAAGCGCTTTTTTAGGTCAATACGATTTAAATTACGAGTGCGAAATTATTTATTACCTAAGCGCCAAAAATGATGTCCACGCTCTAAGAGAATGCTCGCCTTTAATTTTGCGTGAAGAACTTCGTACAAACTATAAAAAGCTACTTCTCGCCGAGCATTATCGCGCGATTGTAAGTTCTCTCGCGCCATTTGGTCCCGACGCCGCCAATTGGTTTAACCATTTATCTAATGCGCTAAATGACCTTATCAGCTCCGAAAACCTTCTAGCCGAGATGCTTTCGTTTGAAGTCGAAGCATTAAAATTATCAGGTTTATCGCCCGAAATTGAGGCTGAACTAGGCTCCTTTATCTTACGCGGAGAGCGTAAATTACCTATCTCAAGGGACGTTGCTCAATGTATTAAAAAACCACGAGAAGAAAAAAATTTAAAAATTCTACTAGACGCGAGTAGGGTAATTGGTGTATTCTATATGTTCCACTTGGATGAGGTTCCGCGAACGAGGCGATTCGTCTTCCAAGAGATTCAATAAAACGAAAGAAAAAACAGGTGACACATGGCTAAGATTAATATCGCTTGCGCGGCTATTGCGGCCGCAACATTAATGACAGCTTGCTGCGACAGCAAGAATTGTGATAAAGCTGACACTAATGCTAAGACTTGCACGGATGCAGCTTGCACAGATAAGGCTTGCAATAAAGAGGCTGAAGCTCCCGCTGCCGCTGAAGTTCAGCTCCCTAAAGAAGAGCCTAAAGACCCCAATGAAGTTCTTGTTACTGTAAATGGTAAAAAGCTCACGCGCGGCGAAGTCGAGGCGACGGTTGAGAAGGTTATTGCCGCCCAGGCCGCTCAGATGCCTGCCGAGCAGGTAGCCCAGATGAAGAGCTTTATGAAGACTCAGGGCGTTAAGCAGTTCGTTCAGCAGTTCCTCTACGAAACTGCCCTCACAGCTGCCGCGAAGGATCTTGGCTATACGCTTACCGACGCTGAGTTCGAAGCTCGCAAGGCCGATCTTCTTAAGCAGTTCGCTGGTGCTCCCGATGCGCCCGAGAGTTTCGATGAGCTTCTCGAGAAGTCGCCTCTCGGTAAAGAAAAGACCCTTCAGTCGGTTAAGACCGGTATGCTTATCGAAAAGATGATTAAGGGCGAAATCTTCAATAAGGATACTAAGGATTACACGGCTGACGCTAATAAGATTATCGATAATCTTAAGGCCGAAAATGCTAAGTGCTTAAACGACGCGGCTGCTAAGGCTAAGATCGAAGAGCTTAAGAAGCAGCTCGACGCGGCAGCCGCCGATAAGAAGGCTACGCTCTTCGCAGATCTCGCTAAGGCTAACTCCGCTTGCCCCTCTGGCGCTAAGGGCGGCGATCTCGGCGAATTCGGCCACGGTCAGATGGTCCCTGAGTTCGATAAGGCCGCTTTCGCGCTTAACGTCGGCGAGATTTCAGCGCCTGTTAAGACGAACTTCGGTTATCACCTTATTATGACCACTAAGAAGACGCCTGCAGCCGATGGTAAGGAAGAAACCGTCCAGGCTAGCCACATCCTCGTAAGAGTCTCTGAGCCTCGTCCTCTACCTAAGCTCGAAGAAGTCGTTGAGAACCTCAAGAACCGCGCTAATCGTTCTAAGGTTGGTGAGTTCCTCGAGAAGATGGTTCGCAAGTCCAAAATTGAAACATCTGACGAATTTAAGGACATTCTTCCTAAGGAAGAGCCCGCTCCCGCTAAGGAAGCTCCGGCAGAAGCTAAAAAGTAAGCTTTTGGCGGTTGATTTCGTCAACTAAAAATGATATACTATTTCTTCGTTGAAAGGAATTTAGAAAAATGAGCCAGCACGCATCTCTTAAAGGGTCCGGTAAAATCACCTCTAGGCGCAACGTCTTGAAGCGCTTCGAGCGCGTCAACCTTCTCCAGAAGCGCGGAGAGTGGAAGGAAGGCGACCGTGGCCTCGGTCTCAAGAAGACTAAGCCTGAGTTCTAATAACTATTGAGTTTTAGAGCTAAAAAGAAAGCACCCTTTTTCAAGGGCGCTTTCTTTTATTTTTAGAAAATAGAAGTTATAAGTGATTTTTTGAACATCTATCATCATCGTTGCCAATTATTCCACTTTAGTTCATAAAATAAAAGCGCGGCACTCAACGAATAGTGCGAAAGCAAGGGATATGTCATGAGTGAGGAGTGAGGTTTTATAAGCGTAAAAAATCGAGTGGCAACATCCCTTTGCGCAGCACTACCATCTTACCGTGACGCTATTTACCCACTTTCGCTTCAGCTACGAGATCAAGTGTAGAGCGCCACCATGAGCGAATTAGCACTCGCAATTCATTTAACAATTCATTTTGTGGAATAAACTCGCAATTAGTAGGACTTATCGCCCCTACTGCGCGTTGATAACGCCAAAGCTCTTGGATATACTCTAGTCTCGCCTCTGAAGGAACAACAATCGGCGGAAATCCTGCATACAAAACCGGAAGATTCGCCAAGAGCCGCGCCATACGTCCATTACCATCAAAAAACGGATGTATTCTAACGAATGAGACATGAGCGCTAAGATATGCTTCCAACGCCGTCTCTTCGTCTTTAACAGATTTTAGAAGTGAATTAAAATATTTAATCCACTTATCCATAAGCTCTGGAGTATCTTCGCTCAAAGCATACGACATATAAACGCTCTTACCGCCCTCCGCCCCATAAGTACCATTATCTTCGCGCTTCCACGCACCGACAGGACGATATATATCTTCAGTTGCCGCCGACATAATAATTCGATGAAGCGTAAAAAGATCATCCGCAGAAATCTGAGACT
>JAGBTH010000036.1 GCA_017631385.1 Kiritimatiellia bacterium | reverse complement strand
TAATTATCCGCTGCCCACACATTCCCGACGCAAAGCGCGGCGAACAATGTAAGCGCTACTCGCTTTAATCTACTTATTAATTTTTGTTTCATTTGTGACCTTCTTTCTTAGGTTTTTAAATAAACGAAAGCGCACTATAGAGGGAATCTCCATAGTGACATTTCGTTCGAAATTTTAGTGGAATTATCGCGCCAAAACTGACGCGTATTAAGTTTCTTAGAGCTGCGGGGGGGGGGTATAAGAATTGCATCCGCTGTCGTTAAACGCGGTTAAAACGCAATTCTTATGTGTATTTATTAATCCCATCCTCATCAGTCTATTTGGAGTATACGCTTTTCATTAAAAAATTGCAAGCGATAATTTTATAGCGATTATAAATTTTCCCTACCTCTTTCGGAGTAAGGTTTTATTCACCTCAACAACGACTCTAATTTGCAGGTCATATAAAGCGGAAGTGACAATATTCCTCCGCTATTGCCGCAATTCTTCTCTGAGAATCTGATAGCTAGCGGCGGATTTCGTTTCTTTACGTAATTCGACAAACTGACAGATTACACATTTTCACCAATGATTTCAAGGGTATTTTGCACATTTTCACCAATGATTTTGAGAGATTTGTACACATTTTCACCAACTCATAATTATAAAACCAAAGGCCCGGGTTACCCCGAGCCTTTTAGTCTAGTGATTCAGCTTCTACTGATTACTCAGCCTTTGGAGATTCTTTAATCTCGTTAAAGTCGACAATGACCTTATAGAACTTAGTATCACCTGACTTCTCAAGCGTAATCTTACCATCAGTAACCGTAGCCTTTTCAACTACAGCATCTTCAGTCTCAAGCTTAGCAATGTCCGCGGCACTACGAACACCATAATTAAGACCCTTAACATAGTTCTGAATCGTAATTACAACATTCTCAGCGTCTACCGTAAAGGCATCGCCAGCATCCGCGGCAGATTCGCCAATTAAAGGCTTAGCAGTCTCAGCGAGAATAGCTGTAATCGTCCAAGAACCATCACCATTATCCTTCGCATCCTTGGTGAAAGCTGCTTCGTAAGCCTCCGCCTCATCAGCAGTCAAGCCTTCGGGAGGCGTAACCTTAAGATCAACCATCTCTAAAGCACTAGCCTTATCCGCGGCAGTTACCGTAACCGCGTCACCGCCAGGAACGACTTCATTAGCGCCCTGCTGATAATAAAGCGTATTACCTTCCCAAACGAGCTTAGCATTACGATCAGATGTAACATCCTCACCATTAGCCATAACTACGAGTTTAGGAATAATTGTGGGGGTAGCAGTCGCCGCTTCAACCATCGGAACCTTATCGTTAGCTGCATAAGCGGTAGCATCGATCTTAAATGTCGCATTCTGCGAGCCGTCGACCAAGCTATGAGGAAGGATATAAGCTCCCTTTGACATCTGATTTTCAGAGAACGTAAACTCGAAAGTACCAGTAAGTTTAAGAGTCTTAGTCTTTCCATTAGCGTTAGCGCCGAGCGCGATTTTCGCCTGATTCTCACCATCGACGAACTTCGTTACATTTGCAATACCCATCGAAACAACCTCATTAATCATCCAAATGCCATTCTCAATGATCGCAGTATGAGTTGCGGAAGCATCACCATCAGCACTATAACTACTTACGACATTGCCGTTTCTTACAATAAAGGTCGTAGCTCCCTCGCCCTTATTCGCAGGATTATACTTCCAAGGCTGTGTCGAATTACCGCTAAAGATAATCGTCGTCCCAGGCGCGAAAGCAAGCTGATATGGATACTGATAAATACCACCATCAGCAAACTCAACCGTAACACCATCAGCACCTAATAAGGGATTTGAATTATCACCTTCGCCATCGTTAATCTGAAGATTACCATTCGTAAATTTAACAACCATATTTTCATTATCACCCTTAATAAAGCGTAATGCTCGATGCGGAATATTGTGTCCTTCGTAATCATACAGGCGATAATTACCCCCGCCAAGATTTACAGTGGCCGAATTCGTAAAACACGCTACAGAAGTATAATAATTATCTTTGTTGATATACCCTGGCACACCTTTTAAACTGCGCTTTAAATTTTCATCCCAATTCAGAGGATTTGACCATAAATTATTTTCGTCACTACCAACCCACGTATACACTATAGAGCCATCTTCATCTTGCTTGTCAGACAAGACATCCTTCTCTGTAGAAGGATCTTTAAATATTTTCTCCTCATCATCAAATACGGCATAAACGCTCCAATAGAGATACGATTTTTCATTCACATAAGGAATCTGAATCTTATACGTACTAGTCGCCGAATCAAATTCCGCATTTTCAACAACCGCATCCTCCGGTAATTCCGCTAATTCCGCGTCACTGATTTTATACTTTACCTTAACACCTTTTATACCATCACCAGCTACTTTACCAGAAAGAAAGAATTTCTTAGTATCAACATCCCACGTGCAATCAGATGTAAGAACGCCTCTCGTGTCAATCATGTACGTAAAGGAATCATCGCCCCACGTATTATCAACATTAGCGTCACTATTGCCATAGCACAATGAAAATGTTACACGTAATACATCACCTAGGTTAAAATCATCCAAGGTCTTATCAAACTTCATTACATGCCAACGAGTGGAATGAAAATCTTTAGTAGTTACTATATTAGTAACCGTAGCTCCACCATATTCCAAAATAGCCTTAAGTTTATAACTATTAAACTCATCATATAAATAACAGTTCCACGTGAACGATATTGCTTTAGTCTCCGCATCGAATGAGAGGCTTCGTGAATCACCGGCGAATGTTGCCGCCCACACGTTACCGACGCAAAGCGCGGCGAACAATGTAAGCGCGACTCGCTTTATTTTACTTATAATTGTATTTTTCATTTTGTGTACCCTTTGTTTAGGTTTATTTTTAGATAAACGAAAGCGCACTATAGAGAGAATCTCCATAGTGACATATCGTTCGAAATTTTAGTGGAATTGCCGCGCCAGAATTGGCGTATTTTAGATTTCTTAGAGTTGCGGGGGGGGGGGTATAAGAATTACATCCGCTGTCGTTAAACGCGGTTAAATCGCAATTCTTATGCGAATCTCGTGCACCCCTCCTCATCAATCTGTTTGAAGTATACGCTTTTTGGGAGAATCGCGCAAGTAGAAATTTTAGTTTAGTTCGAGTTCGCTTACTTATGCCCTTCATCTTACAATCTACTTCGTAAGGCTATGAATAGTGTAACATCGTTAGCAACATCAACTAAGCAACGCGTAAAATCTACAAATTCCATTCTCGAACTTGAACTCAAAACTCCAACTAACTATCTGAGTACTTTCTGTCGAAGTTTGAGATGGTGTGTTATTACCTTTTTAGCTTAGAATGTCCAGCAAAGAGTGATATTAAACGATCGACCGGCTGCAGGATAGAAGTTTGATCCGTATGTAGCATAATCACAGTAGTCTCGATCAAAGAGATTATCAATATCAAACTTGAGGACAAGTCCCTTAAGCGGATCAAAGGTAAATTCGTATTGAACGCCTAACGAAAAGAGGACATACCCTTTCAGTTTGCGATATTCATTTTTTAAATCGCTTATCGTATATTGTTCGCTCGTATATCTACAGCCAGCACGAACGAATAATTCATCCATAAGATACCATTTCGCATTAAGCGCGGCTTGATGCGCCGGGACTGCGCAAACATCCTTATTATCGTAGTCACCATTTACAACTCTCGCATTCACAAACCCATACGAAAGCGCGAGCGCCGCCATTTTCTCGCGCTCCCAAGCGAGTCTCAAATCAACCCCCTCTCGCCGCGTTCTGCCTGGAAGATTTAAGTTATCTCCCATAACCCCTTTAAATGGATCATAATAAATTTCATTTTTTGTCTCTGTGATATACACCGCTCCCCCCGCCGAGAATCCGTCTAAAAACTCTACATCACCGCCAATATCCATACTCCAGCCGCGCTCTGGAGAGACGAGATTACCCGATGTGTAAGAGACTTCATCAATAAACGGAGTTCGGTAGAATCGAGCGAATTTCGCGAAAATCTTAGTATCTTCATAAGGGCGATAGTTTACCCCTCCCTCAAATGCACTTAAATTATCATTCCGCGACGGATTTCGTAGGCTTTCGCTATTTGTCATAAGCTGCTCTAACCTCGCTCCACCAAAGACCGAAACAAAGTCGTTTAAAAAGAGCTCATCTCTAACAAAAGCGCCCATCGTCCAACGCGACTGATCTTCCTTCTGCTTCCACACGTATGTTGGATAAAGATAAGAGTTATAACCTTTGCGAACATCCCACCTTAAAGTTCCGCCGAAGGTAAATTCATTATTGAAATCCCCTAATGACGCAGTATTAATATATTGCGGCGTTATACTTAACGCGTAATTATCGAATGGCGAATCCTGAAGGCATTCGTCCGTCTTCTGATACGCCCTAAAACGATCGCGGCGATGCGAGAGAGTCGTTTCAAACTTGATTTCATTTTCATCATTGATTACGCCCTTCGTTGATAAGTTCAATCCGTACGAAGTCTGTCTATAATTATAGAAGCTATAGTCGGGGTCAGCTGCGCGCCTATCGCTCTTCCATTCCGCGAATGTTAGCGGCCCTGGGAGATCATACTCCGAATCCGAAAAAAACGAACTTAACTTAACGAACGATCCTCCGTCGAAGTCCTTGCGGACTCCACCGTTCAAGCGGTAAAGATCATATCCGCTTGAATCTCGCCAGCCTTGAGAATGATCCCACGCTCCGTTCGCATAATACGACACCATCTCTTTCTCATCGCCGCCCTTAAGCCCAAGAGACGAGCCGAACGTCTCCCAGCTTCCGCCACGAAACTCGATAAACCCTTCTTCATCATATCCCGGCTTCTCGGTGATAATATTTATCATTCCTGCCGAGGCGTTCCCGCCGTGCATTACGGTTTGGGGACCGTGCAAAACTTCAATGCGCTCTACGGACGAAAGCGGAAAGCGCGAAAAGTCGCTTCCGCTCATATCGAAATTATTAAGAATCTCGCCATCAGCCTTAACAAGAACGCGCCCAATCGATGTCTCGCCATATCCTCGCATCGAAACCTGGGTCATTGCAGGATTAGCGCCACCGATATGACGCACGAATACACTCGCGTTTCGCTCTAGCGCGTCCATGATATCACGCGCACCTGATTCGCGAATTTCCTCTTTCGAAAGCGTCTCCACGAATTGCGGAGTTTCCATTTTACTACTCTCAAGACGCGTCGCTTCGACAATGATGGTGTCAATAACGTTAGTCGCTGCAGTACCTGCCGTAGCTATCGGAGCTAAGCCTGCGGCTGCAAAAGCCGAGGCGATAAGTATTCTTCTATTCATATTTTCCTTTTCCCCCTCATGCGAGAGTACTTTGGTTGTGTTAGATATGGCCCGCATTCCGACTTTAACGGCTGCGCGACAGCGCCTGAATTACACAGGACTTTCCGGTTACCACATTTTTATTAGTGAAGTTTTTTACACATCTCCTATTTTAAAATTTGAGTATCATTATATTCATCTATTTCTAACTCAGCTTCTTCAACAGTCATAAAACCCTCATTTCGTATTTAAATTCACTTTGTATATTATACCACAAAATCCAATAGGGGAAGCAAGTTTCCTTTAGGGTACGGCGCGCTTGAGCAGATAGCAAACTCCAATCAGCTGGGCTCTCGCTACCGCTCCGCAGAATAATATGTGCTTCGCACTAACTATTCGAGTTTCGCTGACGAGTAGTTCCGTTTTGAACTGGAGGAAGTTTCCTCCATACCTCCTCCACAATAGCAACCTGACCTCTGACATACTTCAACACCGCAGAGACGAGATTTGATATACTGTTACCATCATGAAACTGAAAGACGATCCCAAAGCCTACGCCATAATGGGCTGTGCCATGCGGGTTCACAACACCCTCGGCAATGGCTTCTTAGAATCAGCGTATGCCGATGCGCTTGAACTTGAGTTCAAACGAAACTCCATACCATATATACGAGAAGACGAGGTATACATCTATTACGAGGGAACACGTCTTCAGACGCGCTACAGAGCCGACTTTACGTGTTTTGATAGAGGCTACCTCATTGAGCTTAAAGCCATTAGGGCTCTATCAAAAATTGAATGGGCACAGGTAATTCACTACCTTCGCGCCACGCGGATTCCCTATGCATTGCTGATCAACTTCGGCAGAGCGGAAATTCAATACGAAACGTTCGACCTCTCAAAGCTCCCGTCAATAGCCCAAAAGTCGAACTAATAAAAATCCTATCATAATAGGATTAAATGGGTTGTGTACACTCTAAATCTGCCGAAGGTAGCCCCTAATAAAATTCAAGGCCAATAATTGTCGTTTAACATCGCGAAGCTGCGGAGCGGTAGCGAGAGCGCGAACGCTCGGAGTTAATAAACCTTCCCAAATGCATAAAATCAGATTTAATTCCAGAATCCAAGCTTTCTTCTAGACGCGCCGCTAAATCATCAAAAACCGCGCAAAGAAATTATGCGAAGTTTGATGATACATTAAAAACCACCTTTTGCCAATCATAGGATAATACTCTTACAATCTACTTCGTGAGGCTATAAGAAGATAAGTGTTAGAATTGTGGATTAGCAAACTCCGATCAGCGGGGCTCTCGCTACCGCTCCGCTGAATATATGTGCTTCGCACTAACTATTCGAGTTTCGCTGATGTGTAGTTTCGTCTTTGAACTGGTCGAACTTATAAAATCCTGCCATAACAAGATTAAATAGGTTGATGTACAATCTCAATCTGCCGAAGGCAGCCCCTAAATAAAATTCAAGACCTCTAATTACCGTTTAACTTTGCGAAGCTGCGGAGCGGTAGCGAGAGCGCAAACGCTCGGAGTTAATATACCTTCCTAAAATGCGAAAAATCAGATTTAATTCCAGAATCCAAGCTTTCTTCTAGACGCGCCGCTAAGCTCCAAATCTCCAAATTTTTAATATAGAAACCTTGGATTTCCGTGACTTGATGTCAAAATTTACCTTGGATTTCCGTGACTTGACGTTGAATTTTACCCCTTCTTTTTAAAGTTACTGGCACACATGTAAACGGCATCCTGATTGGAGGCGACATAAATCCGAAGCAAAACAAATTCATACTTCTGGACATTGGTGCCCATATTCGCATAATCCCACTCTACATGATTGGAGAATACGACAGAATCCTTCGTGCCGCCGGAGATGGAGGAGACGATCTTTAACAAGCATGAAATGCCAAATCTATAACAGTTCTGTTATACTTTTGACACAATCAGCTAAATGTCATTGCGCCTCCGCCATCCATATCCTTTAGGAGTTGGTTCTCAATCGGAACTGAACCACCGCATCAAGAAACGCGACGGTTCAGTTGTGGAGGAACATCCTTACTTCATATTGACCTTGAAGAAGAATGATGTCCTCTCGGAATCAGTTGGCTTTATCAAGGCCTTTATTCGACCATCTTCCGTGGGAATCAATGACGCCGTGAAATTCTCGGACGTAAACTCGTTCCCTGACAAGGACTTTGCACCCTCTACCCCAAACACGGATTTAAGACGGGATTCTATCGCCGAAGCCCCCACCTCGACATCAGCGAGTGAGAAAATTATTTCAATCTCACCATCGCTCCCTAATGCAGAAATGGAGTCTATTACCAAATCACCTGCTTTCGGCTCCGGCATTATTGCCGACGTATCCATAGCAAATGAACTCCAGGTCGTTTGCGCCCCAAGCAGCGTTTCAACTCGTGCATTGGTATCTATAACCCAATTTCGGAATGATGTATATTCCTGTTCATTCACCACATGCGCAAGCAATGACGCATCTGCAAGCACTCCCAAAACGGTTGGCAATTCAGTCTCGTCACAGCTCTCCGGCAATAAATCCTCGATTGTGGCACGGTTATTCGCGGAAGCGACATTCCAGATCGCCGTTCGCAAACCGATGGGCATTCCCCAAATACTCCCGGTCATTAAAACCACTGCTATTGCAATCCATTTCATAAACGCCTCTCACTGCACTGTCGTCAGCACTTCACGGGAAACAAGAAACGTATTTTCGGCAGTTCTCGTCAATGTCATGATATTGCGGCTCATCGCAGGGATAATCAGCGGCGTAGCACCGGTAAACGTTTCGTAGGTATACCCGCTTGGCAGCGTAACTTTTGCATTCCCGCTCGAAACATTCTCAATCCTTAACACAGCATCGAAAACCTTGCCGTCCCTCAAGACAAACGAGTCAAGAGAAGTATCTCCAGATATTGTAATGGAACTGATGGCTCTATCCTCTAGTTGTCCCGACAAGTCATACCGCGTCTTCTGTGACATACGATACCACTCAGTCCAAAGTTTGCGACATCCGGCAAAAACATCCTCATTCTGCACTGTCGCACCTTCCGGTATTTTTACATCCACGCGACCGGCAGGATAAGAAATCAGTGTTTTCATATCTTTCGTAAACAATGCGCCATCATAAGACGTATATGCTTTATTCCCCGCCGCAACCTCAAAAGACATGAGATTTTCACAGTCGGCAAATGCTTCCGATCCGATTACAGAAACACCCGAAAGGAGTTTTATTTTTTCGAGTGAACTACATCCCATAAAGGCTTTGTTTCCAATCTCTTGTGACGGTATCTCTATCTCCTTTAGCGATGTACATCCATTAAATGCGGAGCCACCGAGACTTCCACCGCTACTTCCCGAAAACTCCAGATTCACAAGAGAACTACAACCGTTGAAGGCGCCCGCGCCAACCGTCGCACTACTTGGAATCGTTACGCTCGTAAGAGAACTACAGTTTTGAAACGCTTGACTCCCAATATTTGTCACACCACCTGGAATCGTTACGCTCGTAAGAGAACTACAGTTTTGAAACGCATAAACTCCAATACTTGTCACACTACTTGGAATCGTTACGCTCGTAAGAGAACTACAGTTTTGAAACGTATAATTTGCAATACTTGTCACACTACTTAGAATCGTTACGCTCTTAAGCGAACTACAGCGAAGAAATGACATATCTGTCACGCCACTGGGAATCGCTATACTCGTAAGCAAATTGCAATCATCAAAAATAATTTTCTTAATCGCCCCTGCAAGAGACGCTTCCTCCAATGAAGTACAAGATCTTAATTTTAACTCGGTAAAATCGCCTTCACAAGAAATAGATTTTAATGATCCACTTGTTGCATAAACACCATACAACTTCCCTGCGGATGAAACAGACGCGGTCTCCACATGATCCGGAATGCCAACACTATAAACATAGCACTCATAATCTTTTGTAGTGTCATTGTCAGCATTATAATATGTAAGCGTAACCGACGATGGTATTGACATTGATGTACCATCCACTTTTTCAATAGTTACCCTGTATTCTCCATTCGAATCTTTAGAAGGTTCTGAATACTGAACATTACCAACCCAGCGATTGTTAATATACCCAGCATAACAAGGCATCAACTGTAAAAACACAGTCAATACCACTATCAATCCACGACAGATTAAGTTCTTCATAGTTTTTCTCCTTATTATTCGCTTACTTTCTCATTACGCATCTTGCGCAGACACACTCGCATCCTGAGATTTATTTCGCTTATGGCCGTCACGTCGGGAGGGAGTGATGCAATACTGACTCCCTGAACATTAACGGCATCCAACAAGTGCTCAGGCACACCATCAGGCACAGCCGAACTACGATAACCAGGCAGACGAATTGGGATTATCGGCTTATCCGCAACCAATGCGGCTTCTATCTCGGCTCTGCAACCGTCATCTTTGTTGATGCATTTATCAAAGAATCCTTCAGTAAGGATGACAAGTACGACCTTACTGTTATTAACCGCTTCGCGGGTTGCATCATTTATTGGGCCAACTATTCTATTCCTCGCGGGAGGATAAAAGAACACCTTCTTACCCTTTTTCTTATATGCCTCATACAGCATCCTGCCGTAATCACGCCCTTTGTCATGTCGGTAGGAAATAAAAATATCGTATCTCCTGGCATTATTGATTCTCCGTTGCGCAAAGGCGGCTTCTTCTATGTCTGTCAGTTGTCTGCGGATGATTGAAATGGCTTGCGCTATAGGTTCATTTTCAGTCGTGTCCGAAAAGATAGCGGCTCCCAGGCCTATAATTGCCGCGCCAAGCGTTGCCATCGGGAACGCAATCGCCGATGCGGCAAGCGCGGCGATTGCACCAACGGCGAGCATGGGATTACCGTCCTCATCCTCGCCATCCGTCTCTATCGTCTTTGAGTCGAATTCATCAACTTTATATGAGCAGAAAACCTTATTGCTTTTCTTCTCCAATGAAATTATCGCGATAAACTTCTTATCGGAATCAAGAAATGCCATTGAGGTGCATCTCTTCTCCGATGAATATCCAGCATTAGTCCAACCATCTTCCAAAAAACCGTCCCTAATCCTTCGGGCGACAAATGGAATATCTTTGGTAGATACCTTTATCTCTTCATTTACCACTTGCATAATGGCATGCCTTTTATCGCCCTGGATGATTCTCACGGTCAGTCGAGCGGGCCATCTTCTTTCCGTGTTGCATCAACTACTTGATGATCACACAAAAAGAACCTCTCTTTATGTTCCCTGTGAGGCCGTGAGAATAGCCTTGACTGAAACACAAAGAGAGGAAGCGCATTTGCGCTCCCTGCAGAAGTGTCGCCAGTCGGAAATTTCTCACGTTTCACAGGACGATCGCTTTGCAGCTATGCAAATTGATTTATGCGCTTGGGGGTGGAAAACTTTTGGCGGTTTTGCCGCGCTTAAAGCTATCAGTTCCCAAACTATAGCATCTTCCAATGAATCAACTTCGCGTTTTTAACGCTCGCATCTCCATCAGAAAACATTAATATTATATCACATTAATTTTATCGTTAGCAAAATTTTCTTTATGTTTTTGAGATTAGCTAAGAAGTAATGCTGTGACTATACTGCGCTAATACTCTTACAATCTACTTCGTGAGGCTATGATGGATTAAGTTGATACGCATCGTAAACATTATTCGCCGCGTTTGTATTGCTTAAGACTTCAATTGTTTAAGCCGTATTCCTATACCATCCACAATGCTATTAAATAGACGTTAAGCGATTCCACTCAGCACTCTCCTTTTGATCTGCAATATAAAGCCCTGCTCCAAGAGCATCAAGAACTTTTAACATTTCGCGTATTCTTGCAGTCTCTTTGCCGCGCTCAAGTTCCGAAATATATCGTTGGCCAGTTCCAGCAAGACCAGCTAAAGTCTCTTGAGATACTCCTTGAGCTTTTCGAATAGCTCTAATTTTCTCTCCAATTTCAGAAATTGCTTTTACCTTCTTCATATAAATAGTTCTATGGTATAGTATATTTCAATTACCGAACGGTATTATATCATAAGCAAAACTCAGAATTCAACCGTTTTATTACTGTTCGGTAATAGATTTTGATGCGCATCAGAACGCGCTGAGATGCGCTTCGTAGGGGCTTAAGAAGCGCTTCTTTTCACTAAATGATGCGCATCATTTTTGCCGCGCTTTATTAAGCTAATTAGACTTGTTACTAATATGTAAGATATGATAAAATTTCCGCCTGTGAATATAAATACTACAATTATTAAACGCGCCTTTATTGACTCCCTACCCGTACTTATGGGCTACTCGACTATGGGTTTTGCCGCGGGTGTGTTAATGGGAGCGCGTGCAGATGTGCCATTTTCTCCTCTTTGGGGGTTTTTAACTTCGGCGATGTTCGTCTCAGGGACTCTCAGTTTCGCGATCGTTCCGCTTATTGCCGAGAGTGCATCGCTAGCTACTGTAGCTATGATCACTTTAATGATTAACTTTCGATACGCGTTTTATGGTATTTCGATGCTTTCAAAGTGGAAAGATATACCCTTTTTTAAGAGACTTTTTTTAATTCACATGCTGACTGACGAGAATTATGCTCTCGAAACTGCTTCTACTATCCAAAATCCTAAATTATACGAGAAATATTGCACTTATCTATCACTTCTTAATCTTTCATATTGGATTTTTGGCGTAACTACCGGTTGTTTGGCCGTATATACCTTAGAGCAATCCCTCTCGCCAGAGAAAATAAAGGCAGCTACCCAAGGCATTGAATTCGCGATGGTAGCTTTATTTCTAGTTATTTTTACCGATCAAATAAAGAGTTTTATTCGTCATGATAAGTAATCGAATTTTTTACCTTTTGGCGCTTATAACTGTAGGATGGGCTATAACGTACTTTCTTAGAGCTCTTCCCTTTATTTTATTTTCGTTAAAAATTAAAAAGCTCCCACCTTGGATAGATAAGGTAGGTATTATAATCTCACCAATCATCATTGCTTTCTTAATAGTCTACTCCTATTCCTCACTTAAGTATACAACCTTTAGCCCCTATATCGCTGGCCTAATAACTGTTATTCTTCAGCTTATTGTCCGCAATCCCCTAGTAAGTATCATCGCAGGAACCATAAGCTACATGCTACTTATTAGGTAAAATTTCCCTAAAGTTATCTACATAAACTACATAAATAGTTGATAGAATAGCCTAAATCTATAGTTATCTAAAAATTGTTGATAACTTCTAGATAAATGTTGATATAAGAAGATAATAAAGTTATTGACATCAATTATTTTTAATCATTTTTGCTAAATATCACTTTTTTTCGGTAATTTTATGCAGTTAACTCGGTCGTATAATATCTAGTAAATAAATGTTCACAAGATGGCTATATATATGCTATAATTAGTCAAAATTTAATACCTTTATGGATAAAACTACAACATACGACGTAATCATAGTTGGCGGCGGTCACGCAGGTAGCGAGGCCGCGCTAGCTGCCGCGCGCATGGGCGCGAATACCCTTTTAGTTACCTCTAAAAAAGACGCCATAGCTAAGATGCCTTGTAACCCATCGATCGGTGGACTAGCTAAAAGTCACCTCGTTTACGAGCTCGATGCGCTAGGCGGCGAAATGGGTAAAAACGCTGACGCTACCGCCCTTCAATCTAAAACTCTAAATTCTAGTAGAGGCCCAGCCGTTCAAGCGACACGCACTCAATGCGCGAAACTCGAATACTCTGAGCGGATGCAAAGCGTTATACTAACTCAAGAAAATCTAACTGTTTTAGAAGACTCCGCGATTGAAGTTTTAACTGATTCTAATACAATCCGCGGCGAAAATAATAGCGAAACTAGTAACTCACCAATTACCTGTACAGGAATTAAGACTGAATCCTCGGGTGAATACTACGCTAAGGCTGTTGTAATTACTTCCGGAACTTCGCTAAAAGGAATGATCTGGATCGGTAAAGAAGGTGTAGAAAGCGCGGGAGATAATAGACCAGCTGTAAATAAGCTCTCTGACTCGTTAAGAAACTTAGGATTTACTCTAATTCGCCTTAAGACCGGTACTCCGCCGCGTTTAAAAGCTGAAAGCTGCGATTTTAGTAAGTG
Source organism: Kiritimatiellia bacterium (assembly GCA_017631385.1). Taxonomy (GTDB): domain Bacteria; phylum Verrucomicrobiota; class Kiritimatiellia; order RFP12; family UBA1067; genus UBA1067. Next base: position 7,205 of record JAGBTH010000036.1, on the reverse strand, counting down.
TAAACGCCAAGATGGAGAGAATCCGCGGCCATTGTTCCACGTGGAACACTCTAATTCAGCTGATTTAGACCAAAATGAATGTTCCACGTGGAACAAATCAGAGCTAAATACCCCTGAAAATCAATGTTCCACGTGGAACAATGGGTGTAAATTACCTGAATTCCCGTGTTGGATGACTCATACTAACGCTAGAACACATGAAATAATTCGTTCTAACTTAGATAAATCTGCTCTCTATGGTGGTGCTATAGTTGGTACTGGCGTTAGATACTGCCCATCTATTGAAGATAAAATTGTTAGATTTAAAGATGCTGAAGCTCATCATGTAATGCTGGAGCCAGAGAATTCTAGTGGCACAGTAATATATCCTAATGGCTTAAGTTGTAGTTTGCCGCGGGATGTTCAAGAAGAAATGGTGCATTCTGTAGAGGGCTTAGAAAATGCAGAATTTCTCGCGTATGCTTACGCTATTGAGTATGATGGTATTGACTCTAGAGAGTTAAAACATTCGTTAGAATCTAAGCGTATAGATGGCTTATTTTTCGCTGGCCAAGTAAACGGTACAACCGGTTATGAAGAAGCCGCGGCACAGGGTATTATGGCCGGTATTAACGCGGCGTTTTATTCACGCGGCGAAAAGTCTCTAATACTAAGTAGGCAAGACGCTTATATAGGCGTTATGATCGATGACTTAGTTACTAAAGGTACTGATGAGCCTTATAGAATGTTCACGAGTCGAGCTGAAAGGCGACTAATTTTAAGGCAGGATAATGCACGCTTCAGGTTAGTAAACGCGGCAGAAAAAGTTGGCATTATTTCGGGCGATCAGATAAAGGCTACGAGGCTTGTTCATAACTTTATCATAAATCAAGATAAAAGAACTGTTGATGAGTTCCTAAATGAACATAAGTCAGAGACTTTTTCAATTGAAAGATGGTTTAGTAAAGATGAGATTGAACGTGAAATTATAATTATGCGTCAATATGCTCCTTACATTGAGCAAGAGGAAAAGGCTGCTATAAGGGCTAAGGAAGACGAGAATATTAAGATCCCTAAGTGGTTATATTATGACAAATGTTTAGCAGTTCGCTACGAAAGCCGCGAAAAACTTAAAAAATACTTACCTGAAACTTTAGCTCAAGCTAGTAGAATACCGGGCGTAAATCCAGCAGATATTGCAGTTTTAGCTATCATAATAAAGAGAGGTAAAATATAATACTTTATTAGATAAAAAGTTATCTACAAAGATTGTTAATAAGTTGATTATATATGTTGACTACTTATTGTTGATAACTTCTAGTAAAGTATGGTATATTAAGTATGCTAAAACTAGTGAAAGAAGAGAATTATGAATAACCAAGAGATTGATACAGCTTCTATGGATTTATGGGAGCGCGCGAAGACGATATATCTGTCGACTTTATATAGTGAGGAAGAGCGCTCACAGGCCGACAGCTATTTCTCTATGATTTCGTCTATCTCTGTAAAAGATGATGTTTTTACAATTTATGTAAAAAATAAATTTACAGCTGATTATCTTCAAGAGAAGTATTCCGAAAAGCTTAAGTTTGCGCTTAATTTAGCAGGCGGCAATAAAGAGACTGTACTTGAATTTAAAGTAGATCCTCAATCTATACCAGCTATTATTCAGCCTATCGCTCCTAAACCTGTTACTAATAATAATAATTATGCTGAACAGGCCCAGGCTAAAGTTGCCGCGCCTTTTATTTCGACTCTTCCGCTAGAAGAAAATTATACTTTTGAGGAATTTGTTCAAGGTTCGTCTAACAGCTGGGCTTTCGCGGCAGCTAAGGGAGTCGCTAATAATCCAGGCCAAAAAAGTTATAATCCGTTATTTATTCATGGCGGCACTGGTTTAGGTAAAACGCATTTGATGCAGGCTATCGGTAATGAATTGAAGAAAAAGAATCCTTCAATGTCGATTTGCTATTTAACGGCTGAGACTTTTCTTAATGAATATGTTAATGCTCTTCAGCAGAAGGGTATGGAGTCATTTAGAGAGAAATATCGCTCGATAGATGTTCTTTTAGTAGACGATATTCAATTTCTCCAAAAAGGTAAGCAATGCCAGGAGGAATTCTTTAATACCTTTAATGATCTTACCTGGAAGCATAAGCAGATCGTTATGACATCTGACGTTTCGCCTAAAAACCTGCCAGCGCTCGAAGAAAGGCTTATTTCGCGCTTTATCGGCGGCATGGTTCAAGAAATTGAAGCGCCTGGATATGAAACGAGACTTGCTATTCTTAAAAAGAAGGCTGAAAACTTAACTCCTTCGATACCTCAATCTACTCTTGAATTTTTAGCCGATAATATTAAAAGCCATGTTAGAGCTATGGAAGGGGCTTTAGCTAAGGTACATGTTACTATTTCGATAAATCCTACTCAAGAGTTAAATAATGAGTTTCTTTCGTTTATTCTTAAGGATTTTATCGAAAAAGAGCAAACTCTTAAAAGATTGACTATTAGAGAGATCCAAGAGTGTGTAGCTAAAAAGTACGGTATTACGGTAAATCAGATACTTTCGTCTGATAGAATGGCCTCTTTAGTAACTCCGAGACAGCTAGCGATGTATATTTCACGTAAGTATACGCCTAAGAGCCTCCAAGAAATCGCCGCGGAATTCGATAAAAAGCACGCTACTATTCTTCATGGGGTAAAATCTATTGAAAAGCGTCTTGATGTCGAAGGCGAGTTAAAAGGCATTTTAGTAGATGTTTTAAGTGAATTCGGTTATAGTATCAACGATAAATTAGAATAAACTTTTTATCTACAGGAGTGTTCATAAGTGGGGTATTTATCTACTCTTATCTTCAAAACAAAAAGATGTTAACACTTATCGAAAAAAGAACCTTACAATAATCTACAAGTAAAAATAAAGAAAACCCAATAAAATAAGGCTGAAAATGAGTTATCAACACTGTCAACAATTCTAATACTAATATATACTCTTTAATTTATCATTATTATTTGATACAATTGATGACAAGTTGAGAAATCTTAAGTCTTAAGGATTTATAGAAAGATAAAAAAATGAAATTTAAAATTATTCGTTCGAAGTTTATTGACGGCTTAAAGTCAGTTCAGAATATTGTAGGCTCTAAGGGTTCTCTGCCTATTCTTCAGAATGTTTTATTGGAGGCTAATGGTAAAGAGCTTAAGATGACGACTACTGATCTTGATATTTCCATTAAGAGCTCGGTAGAATGTGAGGTATTAGAGCATGGCGTATCGACTTTACCTGTTAAGCTTCTTTTTAATTCAATTTCTAAGGTTGCTGAGGGTATTGTCGAAGTTGAGATTGACGCCCGTGAAAGCGCGTCGATTACAGCGGGATCAGCTAAGTTTAAGATAGCGGGCTTACCTGAATCTGATTTTCCGCGTCTTCCTCAGGGTGATGACTCTTATGCTTATGAGTTGGAGAGTCAGACTTTTAAAGAAATGCTTAGAAAGACTTCTTACGCGGCGTCCCAAGATGATACGCGCCGTACGCTTAAGGGAGTTTTGATGAGTTTTAAGGATATGAAGCTTACGATGGTCGCGACCGACGGTCGTCGTTTAGCTTTAGTCGAAAAAGAAATGGAATTTCCTCAATCGGCAGAAAGAGATATTGTTTTACCTTCGAAGGCTGTTCAGGAACTTCAAAGAGCTCTTAATGGCGAGGGTAATGTTAAGGTAATGGTCCAAAAGAGCCAGATTAGCTTCGAAATCGGTAATATGAAGATTTATTCGAAGCTAATGGATGACGCGTATCCGAATTATATTCAGGTAATTCCTAAGAGCTGTTCTGAAAGTATAACTGTTGATCGTCAGCTTTTACTTAACGCGCTTGAGCGCGCGAGCGTAATGACGATGGACGAAGCTCACTCGACTAAACTTATTTTTGAGGATAATCGTCTTACCGTAACTTCAGCTGCTAATGAGATTGGCTCAGCGAGTGACGAAGTACCGATTAAATTCGGTGGTGAGAGACTTGAAATTATGTTTAACCCTGGTTACGTAATGGATCCTCTTAAGGCTATAGATGATGATGAGATTAAAATTGAACTTAATAACGGTCATTCACCGGCTGTAATTAAATGTTCAATACCGTTTCTTTATGTATTGATGCCGCTTCGCACATCGTGATAAAAATATAAACTAATTTAATAAGGTTAAAAGGTAAGCCTATGAAACTTTTTACTGATAAAAATTATCCAATTATTGTTTCTTGTGCTAAGGAGCTTTCTCGTTGGGTTGAGATTGAGCTTCTTGATATGGGTTATAAAATTGTTGAAGTTACTGAGAATACGGTAGTAGTTCGCGGCGATATGCGCGATGTGATGAAGCTAAATTTACATTTGCGCTGCGCTCATCGCGTTTTAGTTCCGCTTCTTAGAGCTGATTGCCGTAATATTCGCGATCTTTATAGATTAGCTTATAGTATTGATTGGGAAAATATTTTAGAGGCTGATGGATATTTTTCAGTTTCTTCGATAGTTCACAATTATACTATTAGAGATACGCGCTTACCTTCGCTTTATACTAAGGACGCGATTGCTGATAGAATGCGTGATAAGTGTCAGCGTCGTCCTGATTCTGGTGGAGCTAATATTGGAGCGGCGGTATTCGTATATTGGGAGAAAAATCAAGTAATCTTTTATATTGATACATCGGGCGAACCTCTTTCGAAGCGCGGCTATCGTAAAATACCTGGCTCAGCGCCAATGCAAGAAACTTTAGCGGCGGCGTGCTTAATGGGTATGGGATGGAAGGGTGATAAGCCGTTTTTATCTCCGATGTGTGGTAGTGGAACGCCCGCTATTGAAGCTGCGATGATAGCTTTAAATAGAGCGCCAGGTTTATTAAAAAGTCATTTCGCTTTTCAATCGATTAAGGGTTATAATAGAATTATTCCAGGTGAAGTAGCTCCTAATGTTGCGCCGCGTCAGCGCGCGGGCGCGTCGCCCGAGCAGATCTGGAAAGAAATGATTTTAGAAGCTAAGGCTAAAGAGAATAAAGAATACTTGCCTAAAATTATAGCTACCGATATTTCGCCTGAAGCTGTTGAGAACGCTCACTCTAATGCAATTGCCGCGGGCGTAGCGCAATATATAGAGTTTAAGGCTTGTGATTTCGCTGAAACTCCGATTACCGAAGAGAAGGGTACTATATTCTTTAATCCTGAATATGGTATTCGCCTTGGTACGTTTGAAGAGTTAGCTCCTTTATATGAGCGCATCGGAACATTCTTAGCCGAAAAATTAAATGGTTGGACGGGTGCATTAATTACGGGTAATCCCGATTTGGCTCGTCTTGTAAATCTTTATTACAAAACTCGCATTCCTTTTTATAATGGTCCTATAGACTGTAGATTATTTATTTATCCTGGTTGCGAGGTGAAAGGATATAATAAGCAATGAGTCAGGGAGCATTTGATTTTAGCGAATTTATTGAGCCTAAGAAAACTCAGGTCGAAGAAGAAATAGAAGTCGTTGAAGAAGCTGAAGTTTTTGAGAATGAAGAACTTGAAGCTTCTGATGATGAGATTGACGGTAGTGAGAATATTGATGTCCAAAAAGCTGTCGTCGAATCACTCGCTGCTGATAAAGCGGCTCTCGATATTGAGTTAGAAGCTTTAAAGAAAACTTTAGCCGAAAAAGAAGAATTACTCGCTAATAAGGAAAGTGAGATAGCCGCGATTAAAGAAGAGGTAGCTAAAAAGGATTTTGAAATTTCTTATCTTAAAGTTGAGTTAGCTAAAAACTTCGAAAAGCAGTTAGATGCTCAAGAGCGTAATCCTAACGCGCTCGCGTTATTAGATCGCGAAGTAGAGTTACCCGATCGCTTTTTAGGTGAAACGAGAGATCATGTTTTAGAAGTTATTAAAGAAGCTCGTGACAAGGCCGAAGAAATTGGTCGCCGTCGCCGCGCTCAGATTCTCGAATCTGTATTAGTAGCGAATGAGCCTAATGGAATTTTAGCTGAGAGAAGATCAATTATCGAGCAGGTATTCGCTGAAAATAATAATGTAATTACAGGACCTGTAATTGAAACATTGACAGAACTCGAGCTTTCTCATAAAGAAGGTGAAGAATATTTATTAGCTAGTGAAATATTACTTCGTAATTTCTAAGTTCCTAATAGGGGGATTATAATGCTAGTTAGGAGTGCGATTATTTGTTTTTTTTAGTGTCGTTGTTTGCGCGATTAGTTTAGCTAATACCCTTAGCGCGGACTTTACTAAAGAAACTCGCTCTATGAGCGAGATATCGCGCCAGTAGATGTTAAGTTCGAAAATGGTAAGCTTACCCTTAAAAAGCCGATTAAAGGATCGACTGCATTCCTCGTAAAATTCGCGCTCTGAAAAAAGGGTAGTGGATTGTCCACATTCGCGATTAGCGATAGATAATTGCGATTGTGTAGGTGGGGATTTTTTGAACCGTGTAGAATGGTAGAAACGTGTAGCATTGGGCTATCGATACGGTTAGGAATGGCTATAATTTAGTTAATTTGTGGGAATGTTATATATGCCTTTGGCATGGGGTCTGGGTCAATCCAGAGATAAAAGCGGTTGGCTAAATATGGTGAAAGTTGTTGGGGTTATAGGTGAAAGAAATGTCAGGTGCTGGTGAAAGAGTGTGAATGGTGAGGATGAAAGCAGTTGAAATGACGTCTCTTCTCGTTGAAATGGCGTCATTTCTCGTTGAAATGCCGCCTCTTTATGAAGAAATGACGCCATTTCAAATGCTTTCACCCTTAAGAGAGAGATTTTTCACCTTATTTTATTAGATTTTGGGTGCTTTAACCCAAAAGATTTTTTCATATACTCACGACTAAATGGTGCCCACTTTTCGTTTTTAAGCTCGTTAAGGATGTGCTGCGGTTAGTGGACTAAGAGCGCTCTTATTAACTCACACTTTGCTTAGAAGAGTAATGAGAAATAGTGAAAACGTTTGGTTGTGATGGTGGTTTATAAAATTTATTACGTAAAATTTTTAAGTGCAAAAAGTGAATATATCGAGAAATCGTCTATGATTAAAAGTGTCAAAATGGTATAATACAGGTGGTTTTTGACGGGATTTAAAGACTTATGAATGATTTAGCCATACAAGAATTATCTAATTCTGATGTGATTCGTTCGCGAATTTTTACGATTCGCGGCGTTCAGGTTATGCTTGATAGAGATTTGGCGGAACTGTATG
>JAGBTH010000035.1 GCA_017631385.1 Kiritimatiellia bacterium | reverse complement strand
CACATAAAAAATTCCCAAAAAATGCGTTCCGGCCAATAAAATCAGGGGTGGTATAATGTTTTTCAAAATCCGTTTGCATAGATTTCCTTTAATAAAAACGAATGGAGGTGCAGGTATGGCTATCAAGAAAAAGGAAGAAATCAATTTTGATTTGCTGATTGGATTGGGTAACCCGCCAATTCGCATCAACGGCTTTGACATCTCAAGAGACAAAATGCCTTCAGAGGAATTCTATTCGGGGAAGCATGGCATGTGCGCAGGCAAATTTGGTCAACGAGATGATTCCCCTGATGCCCGCATGGATGATGATGCTGCATGGGGGGCTGAAATGCAGCTGGCGTAAAAATTGCTTTTTGGCATATGAGCAGGCAACAAACCGCAAGAGAAAGGGACCATTATAATGAAATACGCGATAATGAGCGACATACACGGCAACCTTGGGGCGTTCAAGCGGGCCGTGGCTGATGCGAAGAAGCGTAGGTGCAAGAAGATTATCTGCCTTGGCGACCTTACAGGCTACGGCAAGCAGTCGAAGGAATGTGTGGATTTCGCGATGAAGACGATGGATGTGTGCTTAATGGGTAATCACGATATTGTTTGTTGCGGGAAAGAAGAACCGCTGGAATTCGCGTCAAACAGGAATTTTGACGCTGATATTGAAGCGGGGCGAAGGTTGGGCGCTGAAGCGAAGGCGTGGCTATCGGCTCGTCCGTATGTTTGGAGCCGGCCTGAGTTCGCATGTGCGCACAGTGAATTCTCGTCGCCTTCGGACTGGTTTTATATTCTGCAGCCCAAGGATGCCTGGCAGTCGTTATGGACGAGGTCTGAGCAGATTCTGTTCGTAGGGCATACGCATATCCCGCGACTGATGAAGATTCCTGCGGACAAGGTGAGGCAGGCGCAGTCGTTTGATGAAAAAGAGGCTATGGCCGGGATGATGGGACTTAAGGAGATTAAGTCGAAAAACTGCAAGATAGTTCCCGGAGCGCGTTATGTCGTCAATGTCGGAAGCGTCGGTTTGCCGCGAAAAGGATCAAGAGCCTCGTACTGCGTCTACGATTCCGGAAATCACGAATTGCAATTGGTTTATTTGAAGTAGACACGAAATGATGAGGCGCGAGTTTTTAGATTAAGCAAGCTGAAGCCATAAAAAAGCAAATTATGTTCAAAGACGAAACCAAAAAGTCCCCGCGGCATTCTGCCGTCTGCAGTTACCGCATTTATATAAATGCGGTGGTAAGAGGCGGAGGATTTTGATATCATATTAATGTATGAAAAATGAGTTAAATCCAACATTGTGGAGGACGGCGAGGGCATTAGCTAACGCTGATCGTTTGAATCTTATGAGACTGGGCAAAAAGGGTCTTTTTGTCCCAGAACAGACCCGATTCTTGCGAAATGAAACGAGACAAGACAAGGGCACAAGGAAAGGAAATGACAATAGTGGAATGCCCCAAAATGCAAGCTCCAGTGTGTGAATTGTGGGGAGAAAACCGCATAAAACGCAATAGAAATGAGCGTTCGCGCGTCTCAGCGACGATTTGTTTGATAAGCGAAGCGACGTAAATGAGGTAGAATAATGTTGATAAAGTGTCATAAATGCAACGAAGAGGTCTCCAGTATTGCAAAGTTTTGTCCTCACTGTGGGGCTCATTTGGTTAAAAAAGTCCAATGTCCTGAATGTGGGGCTATGTCCCTTTGGAATGCCGAGACGTGCAGTAATTGCGGATATCCGTTAATTCAAGGATTTAGGTTGCTCTTGCGCAAGAAGGCGGCCATGGTGTCCCTTTTTGCTCTCTTTGCTTGTGTTATTGCGTTTGTAGTCGGCGTGTGTAATGAGTCGCATGAGTTGTGGATCATCTCGCTTTTTATTGCGCATTGGATTGTTCCGACTGGTTTTATCATTTCATTTCCTCATTGGCGGCCTGTGGCCGCCGTCCCGATGGCTTTATTTATGCTTGGCAGCGTGGGATATGCAATCTTTTATTTATGTTGGGCCGTTAACAACCTAGACCGCCCTAAAGATATTGTTTATGCGCGTATATCAATTGCTATTGTGTGGACGGCATTATCGTCGATTGTTTTGTATTGGATTCTAAGACGTGTTAAGAGCGGCAACTATTCGCAAACTTAGAAAGAATTGTGGTGTAAACATAAAAACAACAGGTGCTTATCTGGGCGGCGGATAATGAAATACGCGATAATGAGCGACATACACGGCAACCTTGGGGCGTTCAAGCGGGCCGTGGCTGATGCGAAAAAGCGAAAGTGCCATAAGATAATCTGCCTTGGCGATCTCACTGGCTACGGCAAGCAGTCAAAGGAGTGCGTCGAGTACGCGACGCGAAATGTAGATATGTGCCTCATGGGCAACCACGACAGTGCATGTTGCGAATTGGAAGACCCGGACGTCGTCGCGGAGAATAGGAATTTCGACGTCGATGTGGTGCTTTATTCCGCCGCGGAAGGAGAGCGGACGGTGCTGTCCTGGGATTACGCTGAGTATTTAAGGGAGTTCTGGCGGGAAAGCTGACCGATTGCCCGAAATGTGTAATCGGTTTAGTTTACGAGGGTCCCCATTGGTGGGGTGAGAGTGGTGGGATGAACCTTTTAAATAGCTAAGGGGACAAAGAGGATGATTTGCGCGCAGGTGCGCGTGTTTTTCGCGGGGATGCGCGGGTTTTACGCGAGTGGCAGGAGAGTGCGGCGGAAGTCCTTGCCGGAGAAATGAAAGTCTTTACTGGGGAATTGAAAAGTCATTACTGAAGAAGTCTCGAGACACAGGTGTGAGTCGGGGTAAGACACAGGTGTGACTAAGGGGGACTCACAGGTGTGTCTCGTTTCAGGCGACAGGTGCAGTTTTGACAGTACGATAAGTTTGTCATAAAACTTATTAACTTGTCACTTTTGTGATCTTTTTCGGCGGACGCTTTAAGAAGTAACCAGGGGACTCCCCATTGGCGATAAGCTATGGAAAATTGGATAAATGTGGCGGTTTTATTATGTTTTTTTTGAAGTGAGAATTTAACGCGGGATTTTAACCACGGAGTAAACAGAAACCGGCTCGCTGGGAGCTCGATAGATACCGAAGGGTTACGAAAGTTACTTTCGGATAAAATAACCTCTATAATTCTATTGTATTGATGGGGATTTTTGAAACGTGCAGAACGGGGAGATTGGCAAGTTAGATATGCAAAAAATGATAATCGAGTAGATTTTTTTAGTATCGTTTTGTATAATATGAAATATGAAAATTATTACTAGAGTTGTTTGTGTATCATCTATTATAATTACAGCTAATGGATGGTGTGATAATGCGTTACAAGATATAAGTTCTAATACTATTCCTTCGCGCGGCGTTCCATCGGGGTGTAATCCAAAAGTAATGAGCGAAGCGTATTGGAAGGTTTGGAGTGAGTCTGAACAGCGTAAGATAGACGCAGATATTGAGTCTAATAGAAAAGCTGATGGTGTTTTCGCGATTCCTGCTAAGTCTGGCACATTAGTTGAGGTTGAACAGATTAATCACGAATTCCGTTTTGGTGCTCATATTTTTAATTTCAACCAGCTCGGTAAAAAGGAATGGAACGATATTTATAAAGCGAGTTATGGTAAGAATGGGTTATTTAACCAGGCTACCGTCGCTTTTTATTGGAATAATTATGAACCAGAGCCTGGTAAGCAGCGTGCAAATGCCGCGTATGATGATACTGAGGCGTATTGGAATTCTCTTTCGCTAGAAGCGGCTCAGCTTGAACGCTTCTGGCGTCGCCCGGCGGCTAAGCCTGTAATCGACTATCTTAAAATGATGGATGTTCGCATTCATGGTCATATTCTTATTTGGGGTACGGCTAAGCCTTATTGGATTTACGATTGGTTTTGTCCCGAGAATGAGAAGGAATATTTTGATACTCTCGGTATTCCGCGTCACTCTACATTCCCTAAGCGAGCTAAGGCTGGTGCTGAAGGCGGATTTGGCTTCGATAGTCAATGGAAGAAGGCGTGGCGTAATGCTTATGGCTATGTGACCGAAGAGACTCTTGGCGAGAAGGCTCCTCAATTCGCGGCGAATATGCGTAAAATTTTTCGCAAGAGAATTTTAGATGTAGCTAGAGACTTTGGACCGTTCGTTGACAGCTGGGATGTTGTGAACGAAAGCTGTGTTGACTGGAAGGTTTACCGTAAATCGCGCACAGCTCTTCCTGTCTGGAAATCGGTTTATGGTCTTATGCCGGGCGATTATCCGCTCAATGCGCTTTTGGATGCTAAAGAGGCGTTTCCAGAGACGACAGATCTTGTAATTAACGATTATGCAATCAATGATAATTTTTTAGCTCAAGTTAAGGATTTGGAAAATGAAGGAGCCCGCATCGATGTAGTAGGCTGTCAGATGCATATTTTTAATACTAACGATTGTATGCGTTTAGCCTTGGGCGCGACAAATGTAAATTGGGTTGGTACTCCCGCTACTATTGAGCGCCGACTAGATACTATGGCTATGACGGGTAAGCCGTTACATGTATCTGAGGTTACTATTACTTCTCCTGGTATGGACGATAAGAGTCGTCAGATTCAGGCGATTTTGACGCGTAATATTTATCGTAAATGGTTTTCGCATAAGGCAGCGATGGGGATTACATGGTGGAATACTGTTGATGGTGGTGGAGTTTACGGCGAGCCGCTCGTCTCGGGGCTTTTTACGCGCGATATGAAGCGTAAGCGCGCATACGACGCACTTGATGAACTTATCAATAAAGAGTGGCGCACTAAGCTTGAGGTAAAGGTGAAAGGTGAAGGCGAAGGCTGTGGAGTTGTTGCGTTTCGCGGTTTTCGCGGTAAGTATCGCCTTAACTGGATTTGTGATAAGTGCGGCGAAAAGCATACGCGCGTTGTTCGTTTAACGGGTGATGGAGTTTCGGAGAATGCTTCGAAGGTAGCCTCTCCCATTGATTGCTATGTTCCGATGGCTAAATATAAAGTTGACGGGAAAGCGGTTATTCTTCCAAAAGGTGAGCGATATGTAGATCTTAAGAAGATTTATCCTAATGAGGTCGTTAGCGGGCGTGACGGTAAGCGTTGGGCTAAAGTCGAAACGAGTGTAATCGCGCCTAAAGATGGTGAGTATGTGTTAATGCGCTATAACGAGTATTGGGGTGAGATTATCGTTAATGGGATAAGTCTTGGCGAATTTAATGGACCGGTAACGCCTACGCCTATAACACTTAAGCTTAAAAAAGGCGAAAACACCATCATTTATCGTACTCGTGCTGGTAGCGGAGGCGTTTGGAAGTGCGGCCTTTTAGTTCATGGCGACTCACCTTTAAAGCTAGATATTTAAAAACAAAGTCTAGTTGGTAGACAAGTATGACGGTTTTATGGTATAATTCAATAAATAAATTCAATTAAGGTTAAAAAATGGCCATAGTTTTAGGACTTCCAAAGGGCAGCTTGCAGGAATCGACCTTCGCGCTTTTTAAGCGCGCGGGTTTTAATGTTTCGTGCTCAAGCCGCAGTTATATTCCGTCTATTGATGACGAAGAGATTAAGTGCCGTCTTTTGAGACCTCAGGAGATGAGTCGCTATGTGGAGCTCGGTCTTCTCGACGCGGGTATTTGCGGCTTCGACTGGGTTTATGAGAATGGTAGCGATGTCGAAGAGATTTGTGAGCTTAACTATTCTAAGGCGACTTCTAATCCTGTTCGTTGGGTTCTCGCTGTTCCGAACGATTCTAAGATTAAGTCTGTTAAGGATCTTAACGGTAAGCGCATTTCGACTGAGGCTGTAGGTCTCGTTAAGCGCTATCTTAAGAAGAACGGCGTTAAGGCTGACGTTGAGTTTAGCGGGGGCGCTACCGAAGTTAAGGCTCCTGAGCTCGTTGACGCGATTGTCGATCTTACCGAGACTGGTAGCTCGCTTCGCGCTAATAATCTTCGCATTGTCGATACGATTCTTACCTCGACGACTCGCTTTATCGCGAATAAGGCCAGCTGGAAGAATAAGGCTAAGCGTGCTAAGCTCGAGCAGCTTAAGATGCTCTTGACGGGTGCGCTCGAAGCTCAGCGCCGCGTTCTTCTTAAGTGCAACGCTCCCGCTAAGTCGCTCGATAAGATCGTTAAGGTTCTTCCTGCGCTTCATGCGCCTACGGTTAATAAGCTCAATGACGATAAGTGGTTCGCTGTTGAATCCGTAGTCGAAGAGAAGAAGGTTCGTGATCTCATTCCCGCTCTTACCAAGGCTGGTGCGACGGGCATCATTGAGATTCCGCTCAATAAAATCATTTACTAACTTAAATCTGCCACAAATCACAAATAAGGAGTAACCATGGGTTCTATCAAGAAGAAAAGGCGCAAAAAAATGTCGAAGCATAAATACGACAAGCGCACGAAGGCTCAGCGCCATAAAAACAAGTAAGCTAAAAAGTCCGGTTCTTTTGAACCGGGCTTTTTGCTCTATCGTTTAAATTAGTATGAATAGAGTAATAGATTTGTTTTTAAAGGGCGGCCCCGTTATGTGGCCGATACTCGCGCTTTCAATTTTAGGGCTTACGATCCTTGTTTGGAAGGCTTTTGAGTTTAGGTCCGGTAAAAGGAATGCCAAGGGGCTTGGGATTGTCTCGACGATTATTACTGCTGAGCCGATGTTAGGGATCCTCGGTACAGTAACGGGTATTATGCAGACTTTTTCGGCGTTAAATGCTTCTGGCGCGTCTGGTAATCCTTTGGCTGCTACTGCGGGTATTGGTGAGGCGCTTATTACAACTGCCGCGGGTCTTATCGCGTCGCTTATACTGCTTTTTCCGTATAATGCGCTAGATTCGATGGTCGAAGACGAAGAATCTAGCGATACAGCTAAAAAAGATTAATAAATGGGGCGTAGGAAGCGTAGAGGAGTGAGACTCGAAATGACATCTTTAATGGATGTCATGTTCTTGGTTTTAGTTTTCTTTATCTATTGCATTTTCGATATGTCGGTTCATAAGGGGCTAAAGGTTGATCTTCCGATTGCGAAAGGTGCGATGGAGCGCGGTGAGCGTATAGTTATTACGATTTTGGCTGATAATTCAATGCAGTTTAATGGTATTGCGATGGCGAAATCAGAGATTATAAGTCGTTTATGCGAGCTTAGAGGGATTAAGATGGAGTTCCCAATTCTTATTTCGGGGGATAAAAAGTCTTCGCTTGGAGTTGGGATTGAACTTCTTTCGGAATTGAAGAATGCCGGTTTTGAAAAGGTGACATTTCAAGTTGATAGCGCGAAAGAATAACTCTAATGAAGTTTTTTAGCGCACTGATAATCGCGGTAGTTATACACTTAGGGTTGGCGGCTCTTCTTGTCTTTTATTTTGATTTGAGCCTTAATTCTGAAAAAATCGCTAAGTTAGATGTCTCGTCAGTTGAATTATCGCTATCTGAAAAGGAATCTGAATCTGCCGCACCTAATGATTCGATGCCGTCTATTAAAGAAGAAGCCCGATCGATAGTCAAAGAGGTCGTAAGTCCTGTTTTCGAGAAGGGGGATATTGAAATTGCTGGTACCCCTCCTGAAATCGCGCCTTTAGTTATGCCTGAGGTAGAAGTTGTAGTTACTCCTAAAATGGAGACGCCTAAACCGTTAGAGACAGTCGCTAAGAGTGAGCAAAATAATGTGAGAGAAGCTCCGCAACAAGCGCGAGTAGAGGCGAAACAAAATCCAAAACGACCTATTAAACCAAAATACCCTAAATTAGCCAGAGAGCGCGGTGAAGAAGGCGCAATAAGGTTGAAATTGGGGATTAATGCTAAGGGACTAGTGGAAAACATAGAAATTCTCTCATCTACAGGCTTTAAACTCTTAGATGAGGCTGCCATAAAGGCTGTTAAGGCGGCGAAATTTATTCCGGCGCATATTGAGGGAGAGGCTGTTTTTTCGACTTCAGAGATAAAACTTGAGTTTAAGCTTAAGTAATTTAGGATTGGTTCGTCGTTGACAATTCTGCAAGATAAAGAGTATAATATCCATTGTATGCAGAAATTGTGCCTACAAATATTGTCTTTTGTACTCTCATTCAGTTTATTAGCTGGATGTGGGGTGTTGTCGTCGTTTACAGGCGAAACTAAAGAAGATACATCAGCATTTGAGTCTTCTAATATAGCGCAATGGAGTGATGGTAAGGCTCGGATTAGACCAGGAGTTGTTCTTCAGATTCAAGTTAGCTACGCTGGTAGTAAGCCTGTTGAGATGTCAGCTCAAGTTGATCCTCAAGGTAGTATAACATTGCCGTATAAGTTAAGAGAGCCTGTTCTTTGTGATGGGCTTACTTTAGATGCATTTCAGAAAAAGCTTTATAAAGCGTATCAGCGTTATATCCGTCAGCCTCAGGTTACTGTTTATTTTGGGCCGTATGACCCTAGAACCGGCGTAAGTCCGTATGGCTTTGTTACAGTGCTTGGCGAGGTTATAAATCCTGGCCCCGTAAATATGCCACCTACGATGGATCTTACAGTTACTAAGGCGTTACAGATGGCTGGTAATACTAAGCCTTTTGCTAATAAGCGCAATATTCTTGTAACACGTCGTAATCAAGACGAAACTCTTAGTCGCTACGAAGTGGATATCGTAGAAATTGGCGAAAAAGGGCGCATCGATAAGGATATTGTCCTAAAGCCTGGTGATGTAGTTTTTGTGCGAGAGATCGTGTTCTAATTTCTAAAGAAAGGGATGTATATATGAAAAAGATGATTATAGCGGCAATGGCAGCGGTATTTTCTGCTGGCGTTTTTGCTATGTCTTTGGCTGAGGCTTCTGCGAAAATCACTAGCATTATCGATAACCCCGCTGAAATGGCGACGGTAATGAAGGAGCTCTCGGCTGAGGATCAGGTAGCCTTTCTTAAGCGTGTTAATGGGGCTATCGCATCTACTAAGCGTACTGTCGATTCTAAAACAGAATTGTTTTTAGCTGTTAATAAAGCCGCGCTCTTATCTCGTAAGGGTAATATTAAGGAGCTTATTGCTGAGGTATTTGCTACTGTTCCGCCTACAGCGCTCGTAGTCATTAATGAGAAATTCGCCGAAGAACTTTTCAATCGTAAGGCTAACGCCGCTAACCCTATTTCAGACGATAAGCTTAAAGAGAACGCGCTCAGCGCCATGAAGTCGGTTAGTTCAAGAACTTCTGGCCGTGATAAGGATGTTCGTGATACATTTGCAATTTTAATGTTTTTAAGATCTTCCCAGGGTACACCCGCTGATTTGAAGGATTCATTAGTGGCTACGATAGCTAATAGTCAGGCTCGCGAAGACGCTAAAACACTTTGGATTCCTTCGGCTATGGGCGATGGAGTTCCTAAGACATACGATCCGATGC
The DNA here is from genome assembly GCA_017631385.1 of Kiritimatiellia bacterium. Lineage (GTDB taxonomy): Bacteria > Verrucomicrobiota > Kiritimatiellia > RFP12 > UBA1067 > UBA1067. Next base: position 18,313 of record JAGBTH010000035.1, on the reverse strand, counting down.
TTATCGCAGCTGGCGTTCAAGACGATGAGATGCCTGGGGCGGTTAATAATTTCTTAAACCGCCAAGGTCCGATGGTATTGGCTGGCTCTCTAATGTCTGAGTTGTCAACGACGGTTGATAATAGCGGAGCGCCTACGGCGGTTCATAATGAGTATTTTCTTGATCCTAATAAGTACGCTCTTCCTGAAGAGGGGGTTGGCGGTCTTAATCGTGTTCCTAGAACGCTTAATCCTAAGGATAGGTGGTATCCAGGTCATCCTCGCGGCTATCGTGGCCAGACAACCTATTGATTAATTTGGGGTAATTGTAATGAAAAAGATAGTATTATTCTCCATTGTTGGGGCGCTAGCGATGTTGGCTGGTGCTGGTACATTGGATCGAGAGCCCGGTATTAAAATTTTAAACGAGCGTATGACGCTTTTGCCGTATGTGGCTCTTTCGTATACATACGACAGTAATGTTGATTCTACTAAGAAGGCTGAGTCGGGTTCTCAGTGGGTAGTCAACCCAGGTATGGAGCTAAAATATGAAGATGATAATTGGCTCGTGAATGCACTAGCTTGGTATAAGTATCATGCCTATAATAATTATTCATCGCAGTTGAATTCTTCTAGCTTTGGAGAGCGCTTAAAATGGCAGTGGACTAATACTTCTAATGGCGGGAGGGGTTGGACAATTCTATTTTCTGAGCAGTTTGAACAGATTGCTCAGGATGATAATCTTAGTAGCCTTGGTGGTCGCGGTATGAATCGTGACAGAAAGCAGTTCCAGGCCGAGGGTGTTATTAACCGCCGCATTAATCAGTGGTGGCATGGCGCGCTTAGATCTGATTATTACTTGCTCGATTATGATAATAATGTAAGCGAGTATGCGTGGCTTTACGGTTGGTCTCGTTTGCAGCTTGGGTTGGAAGGTGGTTGCACACTTTCGAAATGGACCGATTTAATTATTTCTGCGAATTATCAGTGGTATTGGCATGATGATGACGTTGATAATCATCAGGGGCAGGAGGATATCTATGGTTCACGCCGCGGTAGATATGTTCGCGGTGATTCGAAGGGTTGGTCGGTTATGGGCGGTGTCGCGACTCATATGACCGAGAAGTTGTCATATAGGCTTTTGGCTGGTTGGTCGCACTTCGAGTATGCTGGTGGCGCCTCAGATCTTAACGGTTGGACTTATCAGGGTAGTGCTGATTGGCAGATTGATGCGGCTAATACATTCCATGTTATGGCGATTGCATCGAGCTACTATCAGCCTTCTGAGCGTGAGTTCGGTTCAGCGCTTCTTGTGCATAATGCGAGCTTTGGTATTGCTAAGAGCTTCGTGAAGAATAAATTAAAAGCGGCGGCTGACGTTGCCTTTAGGCGCGAGACGCATGAATATACCGAGTACGAAGCCGACAATTATGACGAAAATATTTGGACGGCTCGACTTACACTGAGCTATAGAATTAATAGATTGCTTACTGTATATGGTCGTGTAGAGTATCAGACTGAAGAATCTGATGGTTATTATGTCCGCGGCGGCATCTATGATTACGATCGTTGGCGCGCGACTATTGGTCTTCGTATGACTTGGTAATAATAAGTGCAGAAGTTCTTTTCGAAATACGCTTTAGCGGCGCACCTGGCTTTATTAGCGGTAGCGCCGCTATTCCTGTTCCCTTATTTTGATTCCTCTGTTACAGCAGAGGTTCTTTTATGGATGTCGCTTTTGACCGTCTTGTGGTTGGTTCTGGAGCCTTCAAAGCGAGTCGGTGAATATCTGCGCCAGGCCCAAGGGCGAGTTTTGCGTTCCTGCGTTTTGGATCCTCTTTTTGGCCTTTTTGTTTTATTTTTTGTTATTGCGCTCATTCGGTGCTTTAATGATGGTGTACAGCTAGTTTATGATTTTTTAGGAGATGAATGGAAATGGTTTATAACACCATCTAGAGTTTCTTGGCTTCCAGGCTCCGCTGGTAATGCCGGTTCTATTGAGTTATCTACGTATATTGCAGTAATGGTTTCGGTAATGGCGTGTCGTCATGCCCTTGGCAAATCAGCTAGAATAATGTTTGTTTTTCTTTCTTCTTTATTCGCGGCTATAGCTGCTATTACTGCAATATGGGTTTTAAAAGGTGATGCTAAATTAGTTGCAGATACTACTAACTACATTCCTTCATCATTTTCGGGATCGGCTTTTGGGGTATTCTCGCTTTCATCTATAGTTTCTCTAGCGGGTATGTTCGAGCGGAGATGGAATAAGTCGTTACTTTTGTTTGCTTTTGCGATAGGTGGAGCTTTTTCTGGTCTTTGGTATTTTGGATCTTCTCCGATAATTGGGATTTACAGTGTTGTTGGCGTGCTGCTTATTTTGTCCTCGGCTATAAATGTAGCGATAACTAATGGACTTTCGGCTTTCTTTAAGTTTTTTGTAGCGTTGATAATAGCAAGCATAATTCCTATAATGGTATTGAGATTTTTAATGCCCATTGAGATATTGGACCAAAAGTTGGCTTTTTTAACGTTTGACTTTTTTGATCCTCAATATTATGCATCAAGGTCAGAATACGTGGAAATAGCGAAGAATGTTTGGCAAGACGGCTTTATGTGGCAGGGTGGCGGCTTAGGATGCTTGCCGCTATATATACAAAATTGCATGGCTGAGAAGTTCTGGGTTAAGGATATACCTTGTGGTTGGTGGCAACTGATTGCAGAGCGCGGTTTTATAGGGCTAGCGATGTATATTCTTCCAATATGCTTTATGTTATTTACATTTGCTTTGCGCCTTGTGAAGATAAGGACTTTACGTGCTTTCTGGCCGATGGTTATTTTGGGGCTCACTGTGCTACTTACAGTGTGTGTTGAAGGGTTGTTTAATGCAGCGCTTTTAAGCCCTGAGGTTTTAGTTTCTACTGTGGCATTTCTTGCCGTAGGAGTAAGTTCCTTCTCGCGACGCAAGGTCGAGGGAGTTGAAAACAAAGAATAATCTGGGGTAATTGTAATGGCTGATAAACCGATTTATTATGGATCTACGAAGTCCTCTCCGATATATTACGGTTCTTCTACTCCATCGTATGGTTCATCTAGACCACCGATGTATTACAATGCATCGAAGCAGTATGGGCAATATGGTTCGTATGGAGCTTATGGAGGCGTTGGTGGCCCTGGTAATGATAAGTCTCTAGTAGGAACTCTTACTTTAGGTCGTATTTTGCGCGTGGTTTCGCAGCGTTGGCTTACAATCTTCGTTTTTCTTCTTATTGGTATTATTGTTTCGTTTTCGGTTTATTCAGTTTCGCCGCGTATTTATGAGGCTATATGTGAGTTTACTATTGACATAAATTCTCAATCTAGAAATAAAGCTAGTGTCTTTGAGAATGAAATGGCTGTTTATGGTAATAATTATGCCGAGATTTTCAATACGCGTCAAAGCCAGTGGCGCTCGAAGAAAGTTTTCGACAAGATTATTGAAGAATATAACAATGCCAATAAGGATTCGAATGTAAAAGATCAGCTGCTGTATGATGCACTTGCTGGTTCTAAACTTGATTTAGTGCGCAACTCTCGAATTATTACAATTGCCGTCAGATCTCAAGATCCAGAGATGGCTATGGATTTGGCGAACTCTTATTTAAAAGCCATAAAGGCCACTACTAAGATTGAGAATGATGAACGAATCGCCGAGGCTGTGAAACGCTTCGAAGAGCAGAAGTCCGATCGTGAACTAACGCTAAACGCGAAGGATGAAGAACTTAACGCGATTAAGATGACGAACCAGGTTGATAGGCTTAATTCTGAGCGAGATATGCTCCAACAGTCTATACAACAGTTAACAACATCAATATCTGAGCTCGAGGGTAAAGTCGCTCTTTTGGAGCAATGGGAAAAGCTTTTAACAGAGGTTAAGAATAATCCCGATAGCTTTGGTCGTCTTTCGACGAGCGTTCCGAGAGCAGCGGATATTAAAGAGGAATATGACAGGTGGCAGGACGCTGTTGGTGAACATGCCAGCAAGTTAAGTCAGCTCACCGAAGAGGATGATGAGGTTATAGCGAAATTCCAAGAAATGGAGCGTGCGAAGCAGCGCTTCTTAGATTCGGTAAGCCGTGCGCATGAAGCTGGTAAGGCGGAATTAGACAGCGCTAAAAATCGTTTGACATTAGACTATGAAAAGCGCCAGAAGAATCAAGATGATTTAGCGAAGCTTAGCGAGAAGATAACGGTAGTTAGCTCTAGAATAAATAGATTAGAGTTAGAGGTAAGTACTTGCCATGAGCTTTTAAAAGAAGCTCAAATGGTTCTTGATCGAGCTACCCAGGAAGCCGCGGCGAATAATGAAAACATAAGAACTAATAAGGATGCTGTTCTTCCAACAGTACCCGTATCTCCCAATACGCTTATTATCTTTGGTGCTGGCATTGTGCTTGCTTTAATGCTTGGCGTAGTCTTCGTTCTTATATTAGATAATCTTGAAGATACCATTGTTGATCTATCGGATATCGAAGGGCGCTTATCGCTTAAAGTGCTCGCTGTATTGCCACACATTCAGCGTAAAAAACGCGAGCATGTCGCTAAATATATAATTGAGGATTCGTATTCACAGTTCTCTGAAACGGTAGCTAGTTTGCGTAACCTTCTCGATTCGCCGCGTTATGAGGCGATGTCTCATTGTATGCTGTTTATTTCAACGCAGCCTGGCGAGGGTAAAACGATTTCCTCTACATCGGTCGCGATTTCATACGCTCAGACTGGCCGTAAAGTTCTTCATGTTGATTTCGATCTTCGTCGTCCACGCATTGCCAAGATTTGGGATGTAGAGTTGACTAAAGAGCGCAGCTTCTCGCATACTCTCCAGAGGGGCAACGTAACCTCTATTGATTTTGCTTCGCTTGTTAATAAAACTAAAGTTGAAGGACTTGACGTTATTTGTTCATTGCCGCCAGATGGGGTTACGCCTGCGACGATTTTCGGCTCCAGTATTGTTTCTGAGTTTTTCACTTGGGCTCGAGCTAATTACGATCGCGTTATTATTGATGCGCCTCCGTTCGGAATTGTTGGCGATGTCGTTTCACTAGCGGTTTTAGTTGATTCAACTATTATTCTGTGTTGTCCAGATCGTACACACTTTAAGCCGATTCAATATTGTTCACGTACTCTAACCGAGGCGGGCGCTAATATTCTTGGTGTTGTCGTCAATGACGTCGAGGTTACTAATTCTTCGGCCTTTAACCTTGGTGTACATCGCGGTTATAATTATCATTATGGTTACGGCTATGGTTATGGCTATGGTCATAGGCACAAGAAACCAGATGTTAACATTGAGGATGAGGACAATTCTGATCAAGAAGAAAATAAATCTGCTAACACTAAGCATAAAGCTAAAGAGACTGTAGCTGATATGCGAAGTGAAGAGGATCAGTTCGCAGACGAAGATTGATTCGTAATAATTAATGTCGAGGAGGAAAAATGAAAAAAATCTTCATAGATGGTAGTGCTGGCACAACAGGATTGAGGATTTTTGAGAGACTTTCCTCGCGTGCCGACTTAGAGCTTATTACTTTGCCAGACGAAATTCGCAAAGATCCCGCTGCGCGTAAAGACGCGCTTAATTCGTGTGATATCGCGTTTCTTTGCCTTCCCGACGTTGCTGCGATAGAGGCGGTTTCAATGGTAGAAAATCCTGAAACTGTCGTTATTGACACCTCTACAGCTCATAGAACGCGCGATGATTGGGCTTATGGTTTTGCCGAAATTGGCAATCGTCGCGCTCAAATCGCATCTGCTAAGCGTATCGCGAATCCAGGATGTCATGCGAGTGGGTTTATCGCTCTTGTTGAGCCGCTTATTTCATCTGGTATTCTTTCAACGACGGCGCTTTTGTCGTCGTTTTCTCTTACTGGGTATTCGGGTGGTGGTAAAAAGATGATTGCCGATTACGAAACCGCTAATACGCCGTTACATCTCGGCGGCCGTCAGTATGCGCTTGGTCAAAGTCATAAGCATTTACCTGAGATGGTTAAGCTTTGTGGGCTTAAAAATGCTCCAGTATTTTCGCCGATAGTCGTTCCTCACTTAAGTGGCATGGAGGTTACTGTCCAAGTATTCGCCAGTGAGTTAAAAGGCGGGCTCAAAGCTGTCAAAGAGTGTTATCAGGCTTATTATGCTAACGGTGGCCTTGTTAAATACGTCGATGATTCTAGCGAAGGCGGATTTCTCTCATCCGCGGCGTTTTCAGGGCGCGATGATCTTGAAGTCGCTGCTTACGGGAATGAAGAGCGTGTAATTCTTGTCTCGCGCTTTGATAATCTCGGTAAAGGCGCTTCTGGCGCGGCGATTCAGAATATGAATATCGCGCTTGGGTGCGACGAAACGACAGGTCTCGTAGTAGGTTAATTTCTAATAAGATCTAAGAAGGGAATTGCGATATGGCTAAGATAACTGAAATCTCCTGGGAGAATTTTGAGGCTCTTTCGCTTGAAGAAAAGAAGACTTATCTTCAGCGCGGCGAAGGCGATACGATGCCATATCATACGCTTTTCGCTCAACAGTTTGACCGTAGCCTTCTAGAGAGACTTTGTGCGCTCTCAAATCGCATCCGCTTTATCAATAAGTCTAAAGAAGGCGCTCTTTATTTAAAAAGCGTTTTGGCTCATAAAAGAGCGATGCTCTATTTCTCTCAGCCTTCTTCGCGTACATTCCTCTCTCACCTTGCCGCGTGCCAAATTTTAGGTATAACGACAGGCTCAGTGCGTGATGCCGCGACTTCATCAGAGTTTAAGGGTGAGAGTCGTGAGGATTCGATTAGAACATTCTCATCATACTTCGATATGATTATCATGCGCTCGCCTGAGCAGGGTCTCGCTGAGAAGATGGCGTGGGAGCTTTCAAATTCGTCGCGCCCAGTGCCGATTTTAAACGCTGGCTCAGGTAAAGATCAACATCCTACTCAGGCGCTCTTAGATATTTATACATTAGTTAGATCCTTTGAAGAGAAGGGTGGTCTTGATGGGCGAACTGTCGTATTTTGTGGCGACCTTCTTCGTGGTCGCACGGTTCGCTCGCTCAGTCATCTATTAACGAATTTTAAGGATGTAAAACAGATTTTCGTAGCTCCTCCCGCGCTTAGAGTTCCCGACGATGTTGTCGCTTCTCTCGCGGCGAAGGGCGTTTCATACGAAATAACCGAAGACCTAAAGGCAGCTGTAAAGGTTGCGGATGCCGTCTATATGACGCGCATTCAAGACGAGTGGGATGAATCGAAAGGCGAATCTGCGCGCATTGATACGTCTCGCTTCAAATTTGGCGCCGAGGAGCTCGCGCTTTTAGGTCCTGACGGTGCAATTATGCATCCATTGCCGCGTCGAGACGAAATCGCGACTTGTTGCGACCGCGATCCTAGGGCGATGTACTGGCGCCAGATGCGAAATGGTATGTGGATACGTGCCGCGCTCATTGCTTCAACCTTCGGGTTAGAAAAAGAAATAATGAACTGCGGATATTAATAAAAAAGTATAATAAAAACAACTATGAACGAATTAGCTTCTAAATTAAACGAAACTCTTGGATCGGCTGCAGATTTTCTTTCATCTGCCGGTAAGCGTATGTATTTCCCCTACGGTGGTATTTTAGGTCAGGGCGCCGAAGCTAAAGGCTGCGACATAAATGCTACTATTGGTATGGCGTTCGAGGAAGACGGCTCGGCCCTCGTAATGGATTCGTTTAAGAAGGGTATTAATTTAGATAAGAAGGCGTTTCTCTACGCGGGTAGCTTTGGCATTCCCGAGCTTCGCGCGAAGTGGCGCGAGATGCAGATTGAGAAGAATCCTTCGCTTAAGGGTAAGGAGTTTTCGAATCCTGTAGTAACTAATGCGCTTACTCACGGTCTTAGAATTTCGGCCGAGCTCTTTGCGGAGAGCGGAGTTGAGGTTGTCGTTCCCGATCTTTATTGGGATAACTATGCTCTCGTTTTTGAGGAATCTGCTGGCGCTAAGCTTTCGCTCTTTAATACGTTTAAGGACGGCCACTTTGATACAGCCGCTATGAAGAAGGCGCTTTTAGCTGGCGAGGGTAAGAAGATTTTAATCCTCAACTTCCCGAATAATCCTACCGGCTATACCGCCACTAACGATGACGCGGTTGAAATCGTTAAGGCCGTCGCTGAAGTTGCCTCTACTGGTCGTAAGATTGTCGTCATCCTCGATGATGCTTACTTCGGGCTCGTTTATGAGCATGGTATTCATGGCGAATCTCTTTTCGCTGAGTTCTCTGATCTCTCCGAGAATGTTCTCGCTGTTAAGCTCGACGGTACGACTAAAGAGGATTATGTCTGGGGTCTTCGCGTCGGATTTATCACATTCGCGTTTAAGGGAGCGAGCGCTGAACAGCTTAAGGCTCTTGAAGCGAAGGCGGCGGGTAATGTAAGAAGCTGTGTTTCGAATGTTTCGTCCATTGGTCAACACCTCGCTCTTACGGCGTTCGCTGATCCTGATTACGCTCAGCAGAAGCGTGATAAATACGCCGTTCTTATGAAGCGTTATCATGAAATTCGCTCTATTATTAAGCTCCACCCCGAATATGCCGAGCGCTTTGAAGTAATGCCGTTTAATTCCGGCTACTTTATGTGCGTTAAACCCATTGGTGTTGATGCTGAATCTCTCCGCCGTCACTTAATTGAGAAGTATTCGTGCGGTACGATTGTTCTTTCGGGCTTAGTAAGACTGGCGTTCTCTACGATTCCGACCGCGAAGCTCGCAGGGCTCTTCCAGCATGTCTCTGATGCTATTGATGATTTGCGTCAAAAAAAATAATAAATACTTAATTAAAAAAGAAAGGACGATAAATATGAAGCGTCTAATTCTTATCGCATCCGCCGCGCTAATTTTCGCGGCGCAGGCTAAGTTAGAAAAAATAGCTGACGTTACTCTCGCCAATCAGCAGGGTTTAGTTAATGCCGCGACCAAGATCGGTGGATTTATCAGCGAGCCTATGCTCGCTATGATGCCAGCGGGGTTATGCGCGGCGAATCCTTTGGCGATGCAGGGCTTAGGGCCTGCGCGCGCTGATGGTAAATTCTATGGCGTTTGTTACGGTGATGGTCTTGATGCGTCGTGCGATATTATGCAGTTGGCCATGAGTGATAAGGTTAAGGGCGCGCTCCTTTACCCTGTTTCCTTATCTAAGGCCGATTTTCTCGCCGAGAATCCTGACGCTAAAGAGGTAAATGGTGTTATCTCTTGGAATAAGATGTCGGTTGTCTTTTCAGTCGATGGTAAGTACGCCGCTATAGCGAATGATGCCGCGGCTGCGCGCATGGCTTTAGCTGAGGCTGCAAAGATTCTCGCTCTCAAGAAGGATGAGGCGGCCCGTGTACGCGTCTTCAATGCTGGCATGCAGTTAATAACCAAAATTCTCGAATCCGAGAAGGAGATTGCGAAAATGTCTCCCCAGTATATCGAGATTTACAAATCCATAACCAAGATTGAACTCTCGCTTTGCGCAGGCGACTACGGTATGGACATCAGAAGTTCCTTTGATTGCGTCCCCGGTTCGCTGCTCTCGAAGCTGGGCAATAAGCCGCTCTCTTCGCGCACACCGCTCGCGTTTGCCGGCAAGGATGCTCTGATCGCGTGCGCTTACGCCGCTGACGCCGCCGGTTCAGACACTGACGCTCAGTGGAAGAAACTTATGGCTTTCGCGGCGAAGTGGGGTATTAAAACCAATTGGGTGTCTTATGAGAAGAAGGGTGTCGGCTCGAAAATCGTTGTTGATCCCGTTCAGCTCGCAAATTATATAAAGAGCGAGGGTGAGGCGAAGTGTAAAGAACTTGAAAAGAACGCCGAGAAGGTATGTGGAGACGCTATGACGTTATTTAAGCCCACCGTCGAGCTCAAGAGCCCCGAGCAGGCCAGCGCGCTTTACGTGAAGGGCGCAAAGGTTCCCGTTGATGCCCAGGCCCGTTTTGACAAGGTTCTTCCGGGCTTCTCCGGAAAGCCCTGTGCGAGCGTAGGCGTCTTTTCCCTGTATGGAGCCATCAAGTCGGTAGGCGAGGTCGTTTGCCCGCTTATTGACGATAAAGACGCTAAAGAAGCCAAGGCTTTCTTCGCTCAGCTTCCGGCCGCCGACGGTTGCGCGATAGCTTATGCCTGGACGAAGAAGGTTCCCTTGACTCATGAGTATGTGGTTCGCGCTAATCCTGCTGAAATTAGGGGCTTTTATGTTTTCTTCCAGATGATGCAGGCTGAAAGGCAGCGAAAGTTCGAAGAAGCGTCGAAAGCGATTGAAGATGCGAATTGAGGCATACGCTAAAGTAAACTTCACTTTAGAAGTATTGGGGAAGCGCGCGGATGGTTACCACGCGCTTCGCTCTTTAGTTGTTCCTGTTACTCTTTCAGATACACTAACATTTGTTGAATCTGATAAGATTTCGTCTGATACAGGGTATGACGATGATTTGTGCGTAAAGGCGGCGAATGTTTTAAAGTCGTATGCTCCAGAATCAAAGTCTCTTAAGGGTGTTGCGATTAGTGTTGAAAAGCGTATTCCAGCTGGTGGTGGCTTAGGGGGAGGTAGCGCTGACGCGGCAGCGACATTAGTCGCGCTAAACGAAATGTGGGGACTTAATTTTAAGCCTGAGCGATTAGCCGAGATAGGCTCTCAAGTAGGTTCAGATGTACCGGCGTTAGTACTTTCTCGATTCGTAGGGCCTGTGATTATGGAAGGACGCGGCGAATTTGTAAGCTCAGCTGGCGAGGGATTTCCTAAGCTAAATTTAGTACTTGTTAATCCTGGAGTTTTTTCCTCTACGCCACAAGTTTTTAAAAAGTGTAATTCTCGCGTGACAGATGACCCTAAAATTTTGTATAATATTGTCTCATCGTTTAAAACGTGTGATTTAAGTTCGCTCGCGAGTTCTTTTATGAATGATCTTGAGGAGCCTGCGATGGAGCTTAATCCAACGATAAGGGGTGCTAAAAAAGCGCTTCTTGATTGTGGGGTTATGGGCGCGTTGATGAGCGGTAGCGGATCGACTATCTTCGGTCTCGTCTCGTCGGAAGATGATGGACGTAAAATCGTATCTTCCCTTCGCTCTGATGGCTATTCGGCCTGGTGCGTTGAAACATATTGTCCCGTGGTGTAGAGGCTGCACAGGAGATTTTGATTCTCTTAGTTCTGGTTCGATTCCAGACGGGACAACCACTACATTTAACCGCGAATCCTTCAGTGAGAATCTAAAATGATAAAAAAACTTTGCGAGCTTTGTCCGCATCGTTGTAGTGCTGATAGATTTGACGCGATGATACCTGGATTTTGCGGCGCGCTTAATAAGCCTCGAGTATTTCGGTGGGGCCCGCATTTTGGTGAAGAGCCCCCCATAACTGGGGAGCGAGGGTCAGGCTGCGTATTTTTTTCTCGCTGTACGATGAAATGCCTTTATTGCCAAAATTCGCCTTGGAGTTGGAATGGGGCGGGAGAAGATAAATCCATAGAGGAACTTACCGAGATATTCCGCACCTTAGTTCTTAATGATAAGGTAGAGAATATTAATCTTGTTTCACCTACGCCGTATTTACCTTTTATTCGAGAAGCTCACCATGCCCTTAAAAAAGATGGTATTAAAATTCCTTATGTTTGGAATTCATCTGGATATGAGAGAGTTGAAATTTTGGAAGAATATCGCGAACTCTGCGATTGGGCGCTTTTTGATTTGCGCTATTCGAGCGATGAAACGGCTATAAAGTTGTCTGCCGCGCCAGGGTATGTAAATGCCGCTCGCTCCGCCGTTAAATGGGCGTATGAAAAGTCGGGCATTGATCTGATAGTTCGAATTTTAGTTCTCCCTGGACATCATGAAGAGGCTATAGAGAATCTCGCCTTTTTAGCTAGTGAACTTTCAAATGAAATTAAAGTTTCGATTATGAGTCAATTTACGCCTTCTTATAAGGCATGCGAGACTCCGCCTCTAAATCGTAGTGTTACCGAAGAAGAATATGAAGAAGTTGTTGAGGCGGCTGAAGATTTCGGCTTTGAGAATGGTTGGATACAAGGCTACGAAGCGAGCGATCCTAAGCTCGCGCTGCTTGGCGAAAATATGACCGAAAATCATGGAGTTGTAAAATGATTGATGCTCATACCCATATTGTTCGTGGAGAGACGCGGCACTTTATATGTGAACCTTTTAGCTCTGAAAAAGGTATTGATGATGTCGCTTTTTATGGTGTCCATCCGTGGGACTATGCGAAGTGGGATGGCGGGGTAGGTTTACGCGCATTTCTTGCAGCCGATCCATCAGCTGGGGTTGGCGAAATTGGGCTTGATAGAATGAAGGAGAAAAATATTCCTCAGGGAATGCGCGATGTTTTTTCGTCTCAACTCGAAATCGCCGCTGAATTTAAGCGCCCTGTGGTCTTGCATGGAGCTAAGTGTTGGGGCGAAGTCGTTAAAGCGTGTATGCCTTATAAAGGTAAAATTCCCTCATTCCTTTTTCATGGCTTTTCCCGTTCAGGTGGATTAATAAATGATATAAAATCCTTAAATGGTTTTATATCTGTAGGTCCTGCAGTATTAAATGATCATGCTGTCAATTATCGACAACTAGTAAAGTTGATACCAGAAGAAATACTTTTGCTAGAAAGTGATGCTACTGCCGAAAATGCCGCGATGCAACCCTCAATAGATGCTATCGCACACAAGGTCGCAGAGCTTAGAGGTATAGACTTCGAGTTGCTGGCTGTAAAACTAGAAGAGAACGCAATGCGTTTTCTTTCTACAAATGCTTGAAGATGTGATATAATATTAGGAGTTAAACATAAGGAATTAAAATATGATAAATTCTGATGCTAATGTTTGCGACATTGTCGCGATGATTAAAAAGCCTCGCACAGCTTTTACTAAGGCTGATATTAAAAAGTTTATTAAATCTCAGGGCATCCGCCACGTTAACTTTATGTACCCAGGCGGCGATGGTCGTCTTAAAACGCTCAACTTCGTTTTAAATGACGAGGCGTATCTTGACGAAATTCTTTCTTGTGGTGAGCGCGTTGACGGATCGTCGCTCTTTAGCTATATTGAAGCATCGAGTTCTGATCTTTATGTTGTTCCTCGCTTTTCATCAGCGTTCGTAGATCCTTTCGCTAAGCTTCCTACGCTCTGCTTACTTTGCTCATTCTTTAATAAGGATGGCGAGCCCCTCGAATCTTCGCCTGAATATACGCTTCGTAAGGCTTGCGCGGCGTTTAAGAAGGCGACGGGCTTGGAGTTTCAGGCGATGGGTGAGCTTGAATATTATGTGATTGCTCCCGAGTCTGAGGTCTTCCCGGCTGTTGATCAGCGCGGTTATCACGAGTCTGCTCCATTCGCTAAGTTTAATGAATTCCGCCAGAAGTGCATGCATTATATTTCGCTCGCTGGCGGTCTTATTAAGTATGGTCACAGCGAAGTTGGTAACTTTACTCAGGACGGTAAGCTCTATGAGCAGAATGAGATTGAGTTCCTTCCTTGCGCTGCTGAAGACGCCGCTAATCAGCTTACGGTAGCTAAGTGGATGATTCGTAATCTCGGTGCTGAATATGGCTACGATATTACGTTCGCTCCTAAGATTACTGTCGGTAAGGCGGGCTCTGGTCTCCATGTTCACATGCGTCTTATGAAGAACGGTAAGAATCAGATGCTTAAGTGCGGTAAGATTTCCGACTCTGCTAAGCGCGCGATAGCAGGCATGATGAAGCTCGCTCCCTCTATTACTGCGTTTGGTAATATGAATCCTACGAGCTACTTCCGTTTAGTTCCTCATCAAGAAGCTCCCACGAATGTTTGCTGGGGTGATCGTAATCGCTCCGTGCTCGTTCGCGTACCGCTCGGTTGGACGGCTAAGACCGATCTTTGTAAGCAGGCGAATCCTAAAGAAACTGCCGCGGCTTATAATACCGCCGAGAAGCAGACTGTTGAAATGCGCTCGCCCGACGCTTCGGCCAACGTCTATCTTTTGATGGCTGGTCTCGCTGTTGCGTGTCGTTACGGTTTCTCGCTTAAGGATGGCGTTAAGGTCGCTGATGCGACTTATGTTAACGTTAATATCCATAAGAAGGAGAATGAGAAGCTTCTTAAGTCGCTCGCGACTCTCCCTGATAGCTGCGCAGCTTCGGCCGATTGCCTTGAAGAGCAGCGCGCTGTTTATGAAGAGCTCGGCGTATTCTCACCTGCGATGATTGATGGTATTATCTCCCAGCTTCGCGCGTTCAACGATCGTACACTTCGCAGCGACATTCAGAAGAAGCCTGCCGAAGTTGCTAAGCTCGTAAAGACTTACTTCTACTGCGGTTAATAATTGAATACTTTAAGTATCAATATAATTGAAAAGGAACGACCATGCTAATATTGGTATTGGTCGTTCTTTTTCTTTTATCAGCATTCTTTTCGAGTGCTGAGACGGTTTTGTTTTCGCTAACGGGAGCTCAAAGAGCGAGAATAAAATCTAAAAATCCATCTGCCGACGCGCGAATAGGCAGGTGCTTATCAGATAAGGCCGTTCTTTTTTCTACTCTTCTTGTAGGGAATACTTTTGTAAACTTCGCCGTATCTACTTTAGGCTATTATCTTATGGCTAAAAGATGGCCAACTCACGCGTATTTAGCGATACCGGTGATTACTGTGCTGCTTCTCATCTTTGGCGAAATAACTCCTAAGCGTTTAGCTTTAAGATTTACCGAAGAAATAGCGCCTCTTTATTCTAGAATGCTGATATTTTGGCGTATTCTATTTACGCCTTTTAATAAAATACTATCGCTTTCGTCTAGAGCGTTCTCTCCTATGTTAGCGCGTGAGCGCCGCGCGCTTTCGGATGGTGAGCTACTTTCAGTAATAGAATCGGCTGTAGAGGATGGTACAGTTAGTGAATCTGATGCCGAAATGGTTGAGGGGGTATTAAGGCTCTCTGAGCTTTGCGCTAATGACGAGATGACTCCCCGAGTTGATATAGAAGGGTATGATATAGATTTAGACGAGGGTAAACGTGATGAGTGTTTAAAAAATGCGACTCACCGCTACTTACCTGTTTTTCGTCGTTCACCTGACGCTATTGAAGGTATTATTGATACTACGACTGGCGTTATAGAGGACGCGCTTTTTGTGCCCGAGACTGTTACGTTAGACGATCTTTTAGTCATGTTCGCTAAGAGCGGTAAGCCTGTAGCTATCGTTCTTGATGAATATGGCGGCACGGCTGGATTTATTTCTCAAAATGATGTTCTTGAGTTAATTGTCGGGCCGAATGTATTTGGTAATCCTAAAGACGAGCCCCAAATTATTCGCACTGGAGCTAATGTCTGGGAGATAGACGCGCGAGCGAGTTTAGATGAGATTAATCGCGAGATTGATATTGAACTAGAAGCTGAGGATGCTGATAGACTTTCGGGTTGGGTTCAGTTTCATGCTGGCCGTATTCCGCATGTTGGTCAAGAAATTGAAGCTAATGGATGTAAGGCTACTGTCCTTAAGCGTCGTAAACGCCGCGTTACAAGTGTAAGAGTAGAAGTATTAGAGCGCACTAAAAGTGGTGACGATTGGGAGATATTAGCTGAGAGCGACGAAGAGGTAACTAAAACCGAGGAGGATAACGTATGATAGTTATGTTTCTTCTTTTAGGAGCGTTCGTAGCTTTGTGCTTCTCGGCGTTTTTCTCTGGTAGTGAGACAGCATTTCTTTCGGTTAGTCGAGAGCGTATTTTGCACATGGCGCGCGAAGGCGGCGTTAGAGCTAAACGTATTCAAAAAGCGCTTTCGGATATGAGTTGGACTACGACAACGCTTCTAATCGGCAATAACATCGCTAATGTTTCGTATTCTGCCGCGACAGCAGCATTATCGGTACATTTGTTTTCACAAAATGAAATCGCCAGTGTCGTTTGGAGTTGTTTCGCGGCGTTTATTGTTCTTTATACATCAGAGTTTATACCTAAGCTTTTATGTTCGGCGAGACCATTAAGAAGGAGCCTTCTTTTAAGTGGACCATTTAGTGTAATTTCGATTTTACTCTCTCCGATAACATACATAGCGATAAAGGTAACGAATTTCTTTATTCCTTCTAAAAAGACTAGAGATAGACTTACGGTTAGGGATTTAGTTCGCATACTTGAAGATCGCAAGGATGGGGTTTGCCTATCAGACGTTGAAAGCGCACTAATAACTAAGATTATCATTCTTCGCTCGAAAGGTAAGAAGATTACAGTAGAGTCTTTATTGGATGCTCTTCGTGATTGAGATTAACTTATAATAAAATTATTTATAGAAAGGTACGATAAATGAAAATCGGAATAATTGGTAAGCTTCTTATCGCAATGGTTGTCGGAATTGTGATTGGTTTATTAGCTCCCAGCTGGTGCATAAGGGTTCTTAATTCTTTTGGAGGTACATTCGGTCAGTTTATTAAGTTCTTCGTACCATTCATCATTGTTGGATTAGTGACACCAGCTATCGCTGAATCCGGTAAGGGCGCGGGTAAACTTTTATTGGCAACAATGGCTGTTGCGTATATCTCCACACTTCTCTCTGGCGCTTACGCATTTTGTGTATCAGATTTTGTGTTCCCTCGGATATTAGAAAATACCTTGGGTGCGTTGAGTGAGACTAAAGATTTTCCCGCATATTTTATCTTTAAAATCCCACCGCTTATGGGTGTAACGACGGCTTTGGCGGTTGCCTTTATTCTTGGTCTTGCGATGGTGTCGCTTAACTTATCATATCTTAAAAATGTTTTCGATGAGATCCGTAGCGCTGTCGTCTTAACGTTAGCTAAAGCGCTAATGCCCTTATTACCGGTTTATATCTTAGCTATTATCGCCGATCTAACCGCGAGCGGTAAGCTGATTGCTGTCGGTGGCGAGTCTATTAAGATTATGGGTTTAGCAATGGCGGTAACAACAACGCTATTAATTCTTCAGTATATTATTGCAGGAGTTATCTCGAAGCGCAATCCGTTTAAAATGCTTTGGTGTATGTTGCCAGCGTATCTTACTGGTTGGGGGTGCTGCTCCTCAGCGGCAACGCTCCCGGTAACTCTGCGTCAAACGCGTAAAATAGGTATTTCCGATAAGGTTACGGATATGGTAATTCCTCTTTGCTCTAATGTTCATCTATCTGGTAGTATGGCGAATATGGTCGTATATACGGCTGGCTTTATCGTGCTTGGCGGCGGGGCGATTTCATTGCCCAATTATATAGAATTTATGTTGATGCTAAGTGTTATCGCTGTTGCTTCTCCTGGCGTTCCTGGCGGTGTGGTGCTTTCTTCTGCGGCGATCGCCGAAAGTGCGCTTGGCTTTTCGCCTGAGCGCTATGCGTTAGTGGTAGCGACTTATATGGCGCTCGATGGTATGGGAACGGCTTGCAATCTCACGGGAGATGCTGCTATCGCTTCGATTGTAGATAAGTACTGCGGTAAGAATACCGACACTAAGATGTAATAACGCTTTAGTTACGAAATATTCATTGATGAAAATTATTTAAATGCGAAAGGCTTAAAAAATGAAAGTACTACTTATAAATGGCAGTCCAAAAAGCAATGGTAATACATTCATCGCCTTAAATGAGGTGAGTAAGAGTTTGCAGGCGGAAGGGGTTGATACTGAAATTGTTCACGTCGGTTCAAAGCCACTCCGCGGATGTTTAGCCTGCGGTCAATGTAACGGACTTAAGGAGTGTGTGACTCACGATCTCGTCAATGAGGTGCTCACCAAGTTTAAGGAAGCCGATGGATTAATCGTCGGCTCGCCCGTCTATTACGCATCTCCGGCGGGAACATTGATTTCGTTTTTAGATCGCCTTTTCTTCTCGTCAAAGTTCGATAAGACGATGAAGGTCGGCGCATCTATAGCTGTAGCGCGAAGGGGCGGAACAACGGCGACATTTGATGTACTGAATAAATACTTTACGATTTCCAATATGCCGATAGTCTCGTCGAGTTATTGGAATAATGTCCATGGAGCTGCACCCGGTGAAGCCGCCGAAGATGCAGAGGGCTTGCAGACGATGCGCAGGCTCGGTAAGAATATGGCGTTTTTAATTAAAGCTATCCGTCTAGCTAAAGAGCAGATCCCCATGCCAGTTCTCGACGAGCCGCGTCAGATCACAAGCTTCATACGATAAATATATTTTGTTGCTTTTTAGCTCTTAATGTTGATGGTGAAAGATTTTTTTAAAAAAATTAAAATACCCCCTTGCGCGTTGGAAAAAGATTTGATAAACTATGTCCTCGTTCGCCCGAAAGGGTGAGCGACTGATCTTTGAAAGTCGATATTGGAGAAAACAGTAATGTTTGTGTGAGGAGCTACGAAAGTT
>JAGBTH010000034.1 GCA_017631385.1 Kiritimatiellia bacterium | reverse complement strand
CACTTGGTAACTTCACCCCACCAGCGGCCTGCGAAATCGGCGTTACCTTCTTTCTCAGCGGTCGCCGCGAGAAGAATGAGCATATTACCACACTCTTCAACAGGCATACGAGAAGCGTCATCAGCGCCACCACCTACAGACTGCCCCTTCTTCATACCATAGAACTGACCTTCTGCAACTGGGAATAACCCGAGATCATGAGGCGCGTACGAATAAGGCCAATCCTTCGACGCGGCATAAATGCACGTCGGAGCGAGCGAAGCCTTAGCGAGCGTAAGAGAAGTCATAAGAAGATGAGGGAACTGAGGATAAAACACATCCGTCGTACCAATCATACCACCAGAATGATTCTCAGCCGAAAGAAGGAATGGCTCACCATCAGTATTAGCGACGAACTTACACGCGGCGAAGCTCTGGCGCCAAGAAAGATCTGCGATAGCGGCATATTTTTCGCCACCAACCTTAATCATATCCTTACGGAATTTTTTATCAAAAGCCTTACACTTCTTCTCAAGCTTTTTAGCGTCCTTAAGGGCTTCAGCGAGCATTACATCAAACTTCTTACCATCACGAGCCCACCAATCGACTAAATCCTTACCGAAAAATCTAACGCTCTTTATATTATCGTAAGCTAAGATAAAACGAGTCGTATTGTGTTCAACTACAGGACCTACGAGATGTACATAGCCCCAATTGGCGCGCTTATGATCGCCCTTAATCGAAAATGGTTGCTGCTCAGCGCGACCTACCGAAATATCACATACGCCCGCGACCATATTAGTCGCCCAAAGCATTTTAGCTGAATCATCATCTGTCGCCCACTCTGACGAAATCTCAGCGCGAACCTTATAATCCTTAGCGCCCTTTACTCGAACTGTCACATACGTAACAGGACGCGAAAAGACCTCTAAGTCATCCGTTAAGCGTGGAGTTGTAAAATCAATTTCAGCCTTGAGATTCTTACCGTCTGAAAACTTATACGTAGTAACTGTAGCGCCTACATTAAGTGAAGTTTGCTGAAGAACTGGTGCTTCAGATTTTGGCGCGCGACCACGCCCGCAAAGACGATACGTCTTACCATCAGCATCAAGAAAAATCCAAAATGACTGCTTAGCTCCACTCCAATGAATAGTATCAGAGGTATAAAGTTTATCAGTAGCGCTCCATAAGCTAAAATGAGGCTCAACCGATACTAACGGCACAGCCGGAGGACGAATAGCCGCAAAAGAATTTAAGGCTAACGACAAGAGAGAACAAACAACTATACTTTTTTT
This sequence comes from Kiritimatiellia bacterium, assembly GCA_017631385.1. Classification (GTDB taxonomy): domain Bacteria; phylum Verrucomicrobiota; class Kiritimatiellia; order RFP12; family UBA1067; genus UBA1067. Next base: position 8,290 of record JAGBTH010000034.1, on the reverse strand, counting down.
CATATTATATTTAACCCTTATTAAATTATTCTAATTATTCTGCCAAAACGCGCACCGCCCAAGGAAACGCATTAAAATCAGTTATCAAGATATAATCCATACCCTTAATACGAATGTGGCTATCGCCACCACCATCAGCGAAGTCATCACCAATAAAGACTATATCTTCTGGCGCGATACCACGCTCAGCAGCCCAACGAACAGTCGCATCGTACTTATTATACTCCTTACCCGCAAAATCAAACGACGTTGAACCACCAATGTAACACGAATAATCCTTGAAAATCTCTAAAACCTCAGGATACATCGCGCGGCGCTTTTTACGATCGGGGTCAAAAGTCACCTTCTGCTCAGCCTGGGCGGAAGTACCTAAAAGGCCAAACGTAACCATTCCGCTAGCGTGAAATTCAACGCTCTTACCGCTATACTCGGTATAGCCGTACTTTTTACGAAGATAATCACACTTCTCGGTAAAGAAAGCCTTATCTACATTATTCGTTATCTGCTTAACGATACGAAAGTTCCCATCAGCAGCCTCAGCAATCTGCATACCGTAATTACCTACGATATCAATCGGAAAATTACCCATCTGCTTGTAGATACGAGGCGCATTACCAGCTCCAACCATAATGCACTTATACTGCTTTCCAAGATTCTTAAGCGCTTCGAGATTCGCTGCTGGAGGTGTTGACCTATGCTGGCTTAATGTCGCATCGAGATCTAACGCAACCAGCTTTTTAAGCTTACCAATAATTTTTCTAGTTAAAAGAACTGGATAATCACTCGTTACACGATCAGCGCCTTTCTCTTTAAGCTGATCCCAATCGGCCTTGCAGGGCGCAGGCCAAAGGCAAACTGTAAGCCCCTCTTCGTGAGCGCGATCAACCATTCTCTTCGAAGTTCTACCAGACGGCGCAACGCTGCAGCAACCGAGTTTAAGAGCGAGCGCAATATGATCTTCGTTTAAGCTATCATGCGTAATAAGCCCTAAAGGAGCCGAAGGATCGACGCGACGCATCGTTTCGAGCGTACCACGATTAAAGCACGTGAACGCGTAAGTACCTGGCGCGAGAATCTTTCTAGCGGCAACGTTAAGTTTACGGCAATATTCCTCAAGAACATATCTATCATAGAATTTACTAGGATAAGCCTTCATTTCGATTTCGATAAAGAAATCTTTGCGCCCACGAAAGACTTCGAAAGCTTCTTCGGCTGTTGGAATCGGTTCAGACGAAGCTTCGAGGCGGAATTTCTTAAGTTCCCCTAAAGTGAGAGATTCAACTTCGCCCGTTCCATCGGTCGTACGATCGACCTTACCATCATGCATAACAACGAGCTTACGATCCTTCGAGAAACGAATATCGATCTCAAAGCCTCTCACGCCCTTTTTAAGGCTATTCTTAAACGCTCCAACCGCATTATCGTCAAACTCGTTCTTACCGCCGCGATGAGCCTGAACGAGCGGACCGTCACCCGACTTAAGCGTCGCATTGGCGGGATAACGGGCGGGATTCTTTTTGCCACGAGTTACAGCATAGACCCATGCATGCTCGCAAGGCGCCTCGGCTGACGAGAGAACAGCGCGAGTGATGGCGAGATTGCCGCCCTTCGTTGAATATTTAACAACCGTATTCTTAGAGCCAAGTAGTTCAACTGAAAGAACATCGCTTAAGCCTTCAAGCTTAATAGTAGACGCATTGCGCTTAAAGTCGATAACATAAAGCTTATCGCCCTTCGCGGTAAGATAAACATCCTTATCATTGCTCTTAATATCGGCGCGAGTCGTAGCGTAAATGGCTTCTCCATTAACCTTCAACCACTCACCAATCGCTAAAAGACGATCTTCCATAATCGCGGGAATGCGACCATCTGCGTCAGGACCGACATTAAGAAGAAGATTACCACCGCGCGCGACCGTACTGACTAAAGTTCTAACACACTTCGTGCGCGACATATAATGCTCGGTAGTCTCAAACTGATTATAGCCGAAGCTACCGCCAATACCGCGGCACTCTTCCCACGGATGCATAGCGGTAGAATCTTTAGGCGCGCCAGGAGCATGACCATATTCAGTCGTGTAGTGACCACCATGACGACCGCGCGTATCCTTACCCCAGCGATCGTTGACAACTACAGTATCCTTAACCTTCGAGTCATTATAAAGCCAAGCGAGAAAATCTACTGAACCATGTTCTTCGCCAGTATAATCCCATTCACCATCAGGCCAAATAATATCAGCTTCATAGCGATCTGCGAGATCCTTAAGCTGAGGAATATTCATTAACCTGGCCCAATCAGTGATTGAAAGCGAGGCTTCAGTTCTCTTCGAATCGCGTCCGCCGGGATATTGGGGATTAGCATATTCGAGCATCGAGAAATAAAAGCCGCGCTTTAGACCCGCTTCGCGCATCGCCTTGCAGAATTCGCCAGCGAGATCGCGGCCAGAGCCAACAACAACTGAGTTAAAATAAGGGGATTGAGCGCTCGGCCAAAGCGCATACCCATCATGATGCTTAGAAGTTAAAACAACATATTTAGCACCAGCACGCTTAAAGAGACTGGCCCATTCGGCAGGATTATAGAATCGCGCCTTAAAATCTGCCGCGAAATTAGCGTAAGGGGCATCGCCGTAATACTTTTTATGATGATTAAGGTAAGTTTCTTTACCGGCGATCATCTTACCATGATACCACTCAGCATAGCAGTCCCAGGAGAACTTACCATTAGGCAGTACGGGCGCATAAGCAGGAACAGCATACGGACCCCAGTGAACGAAAATACCAAATTTAGCTTCGCTCCACCAAGTCGGCACAGGGCGTTTATCAACAGACTCCCACGTCGCCTCATATTTTTTCTGAGTATTTTCAGCCCAAGTAAAAGATGCGCCTAAAACAGCAAATACAGCTATTATCGCTTTAAACGTTGTTTTAATCATTTTTTTATTATGTTTGTAGATTAATAATTACTTAACTTTATTAATATATTATACCAAAATTACACCCCTAAACGCAAAAACGATGATTAATTATCATCTAAACTTTAACAACAGAGCGGATTTCACCAGATGCTAAACGAGTAGTAATTTCATCACCTGATTTTACGGTATCAGCGTTTTTTATAACTTCTCCTGATGCATTTGTCGTAAGTGAATAGCCACGTTCCAAGACAGAATAAGGCGAGAGCACTGATAATTTAGCATCGAATTGATCTAATTTAGCTCGCTTTTTTTCTAATGATAAGTTAAGCGATGATAAAAGTGTATCAGAACACGCGTTAACACTCTTTAAATATACTGCACACTTAGAACGCATTGAAGCTAAGGATAACAATAGCGATGAATTTGCTCTTTGTAATTGGCGTTCACACCAATCGGATCTTTTCCATAATGCATTCGCTAAACGATCAGAAAGATGATCACATCTCTGGGCTTGATTTTCATACTTGCCGCGGAGCGATGATGTTACTGATGAGAGCGCATAGCTTAAACGTTTTAAAAGCTCAGTCTTTTCGGGGACCGCCAACTCCGCAGCCATTGACGGAGTTCCAGCTCTAACATCAGCTACAAAATCACATAGCGTATAATCAGTTTCGTGACCTACCGCCGAAATTACTGGAATAGGCGAACTGGCTATCGCCCTTATTAACCCCTCATCATTAAAACAAAATAAATCTTCAAAACTCCCGCCGCCGCGCGCGACAATAATCAAATCAGGCTTGAACTCAGAGGCGAGCGAATTAATAAAATATTTTACCCCCGCGATTAGTGTAGCCGGAGCATCAGCGCCTTGAACCTTAGCTGGGAATAAACGAATCTCGATATTGGGCATTCGACGCGTCATCACACGGCACATATCATGTATTACGGCGCCTGCAGGACTCGTTACGATACCGATTTTACGCGGCAAAAACGGCAAAGGCCTTTTTTTAGAAGAATCAAAGAGCCCTTCGCTTTCGAGTCGATTTTTAAGCTCTAAATAGCGCTGCATTAAGTCTCCAGCGCCCACGAGCTTCGCCGCGAAAACTGTTAGCTGATAATTACCCCTCTGAGGATAAACAGTCGCTGTTGCCCAAAGAAGAACCTTAGCTCCATCTTTTAGACTATCTCGCACAGGGCATTTATCAAAATACGTCTTAAACATTACTGCCGAAATTTGAGCACCCTCATCTTTAAGCGTAAAATAGACATGCCCGCTCGGATAACGTTTAAGCCCGCTAATTTCACCTTCTATAAATATTTTAGAGTACTTTCGCTCAAGAAGTCCTTTAATTTCTAGCGTTAAAGCTGAAACTGTTAATGGATGATCTTGAGATAAGCCACTCATTAGATTAATTCTTTACAACTTTACGAATAAAGGCGCGCTTCTTATCCTTTAAAGAATAAATACCAACCGAAAAAATAATGCCAAGTGCAATGAAAGAAGCCATAATATGAGTTCCACCATAACTAAAAAACGGCAGCGCCATACCTTTAGTCGGTAATGCTCCGCACACAACACCAATATTAAACATCGCCGGGAAGAAAATTATGAACGTCATTCCCATAACGAATAACTGCCCTAATCTATCTATAGCACGACGAGCAATATATACACATAAAATAAACAAAGTTAAAAACAATACAATTACCGCTATAGTAAAGAGTAGACCCATTTCTTCGGCCCCGACTGCTAAAATGAAATCTGTCCACGCTTCAGGTAAATAATTCTGCTTCTGCATCGAACGCAAAAGCCCTTTGCCGAAAATACCACCTCGATAAATAGCGACTAAAGACATATCGCTTTGATGTGAAGCATTTGCTGCTGCCGTCTCAGCGCCTTCAAAAACAATTCCTGTAAAAGCGAAAAGTCGCGCCATTCGATTAGGCGTATTAATAACTTGCCATACGAAAACGCCTAATCCACCAAAAACAAACGGCATCATGTGAATGATCTTAGTTCCGGCAATAAACATCAGCATAAAACCCACCGCTCCAATTACCATTACAGAACCGAAGTCTGGCTGACGAAATACAGGACCTGCCATCAATCCTATGATAACTACAGGTATAATAGCTCCATAACGATACTGCTCAATCTTTAAAGCGTATTTATCAAGCCAAACACTAATCGCTAAAACAGTTATGAGTTTAGCGAATTCCGCAGGCTGAAAGTTAATAGGACCTAATGGAATCCAACGTTGTGATCCATTAATAGGTCTAAAACAAAAGACATACAACAAAGCTAAAAACACTACTCCATATAAAAACGCCGTTAATCCCCAATGATTGCGCCATCGATGATAGTCAATCATTGAGACAACTACAGTTGTTACTAACCCGACAAGTATAAATACACACTGTCTCTTAATAAAAAACAGCGAATCATGATAACGCAATGAAGCCCTCACTTCACTAGCGCTAAAAAGAACAATTAGGCCTAGCGCCACAAGTAATGCGACAACAAGGCCTAATACAAATAATGCTGGCTTACGCACTTATCTTAGAGCTGAGGAACGGGAAGCTTAATTACCATTCCTGGCTTAAGAACAACATCCTCAGGAAGATTATTGATTTCACGAATTTGGGCAGCGCTCAAATTCTCACGAATCGAAATACCAATTATGTCATCATCTTCTTGAACAGTATAATTGACATACTTAGCCTTAGACTCATCTTTCTTGGGCTCTTCTGGCTCAACAACCGGCTGTTCAGGCTGCTCAACAGCGCTCTCAGGTTCGGCGACAGGTTCTTTATTATCTACAGCTTCTTCAGCAGGCTTAGCTACAGGCTTTACAGCCGCCTTCTTTTCTACAGGCTTAGAGGCTTTCTTTTCGCTCTTAACAGGAGCCTTCTCTACCTTAGAAGCAGGAACTTTAAGCTTCTGACCAACGCGGATCATATCCTTAGAAAGACCGTTCAACTCCTTAAGCTGGCGAACAGTAAGACCAGAGGCGATAGCAATACCACCGAGAGTATCACCGTTCTTAACTACATATTCCTTAGTCGCGCCAGTGTAAGCTTTGGGAGCCTGAGCTGGCTTAGCTTTAGGCTTCGCGGTGGACGACGCGAACGATCCCTCAGGAACCTTCTGATCACCTACATCAACATTACCAGGGAGCTTAATCTTCTGACCAAGGCGAACAACATCGTTCTTAATTTGAGGATTATTAGCCTTAATCGCGTCAATCTTAATATTGTAACGCTTAGAAATCTTAGAGAGAGTATCACCGCGCTGAATAATATAAGTCGTAAATTCAGGCTCCTTTACAACAGGCTTAACTTCTTCAGCAGGCTTAACTTTTTTATCCTCAACTTCTTCAACCTCAACTTGGGGTGGTGGCGGAGGAGTCTCTTCAACTTGCTTAACAGGCGTAACAGGCTCAGCAGGTTTTACAACTGTCGTACCCTGATTTATAGAACGCTTACTCTTATACTGAGGATCTAAACATCCAGAAACAGCCGCGACAGCCGCGAGCGAGAGAACCAAACCGAGTTTATTCATTTTTTTATTTTCCTTCTTGTTTCACCCAAAACGCGAATTTTTCGCCGCGCTCTGAGTAGTTTTTAAATTGATCATAGCTCGCGGTCCCTGGCGATAACAGTAAGTTTTCGCCGCTTTCCGCATCATTAAACGCACTTTTAACAGCTTTATCTAAAGTCCCACAGATTTCGCAATCTACATCCTTAGACCAAGCCTCAAAAAAGGCATTTGAGCATTCGCCTATAAGATACACTTTTTTGACCCGTTTCGTCAAGAGTTCTTTAATAATTTTTGGATTATCGCCCTTAGCTCTGCCACCTGCGATAAGCCTAATAGGGCCTTTAACCATCTCAATCGCCGCCGCCATCGCCGCGAGAGACGTCGCTTTAGAGTCATCAATGCACTTTACCCCACAAAAAACGCCGATTTCATTCATTCTATGAGCGAGCGGCTCAAACTTTAAAAACGCCTCACGAATCTCACTATCCTTAAGCCCGGCTGTCCGTAAAAGCGCAATGGCGCGGCATCCGTTGAACTTAAGAATCGGATTATCGAAATACGACCCTTCAAGAAGCGGCGCATCATTCGCCTCATCGCAAGTCTCAACGGCGATTTTAGCCATCTTTAAAAGCCGCCTTTTAAGCGTATGGTAAAGTTCAACTGAACCGTGGCGATCGAGATGATCTTCTTGATAATTTAAAACTGTCGCCGCTTCGAATGTTCCCGGCGCGAGAGAAGTCGTCTCAAGTTGAAATGAACTTACCTCGACTACCGCCCACTCGCAATCCTCGACATCGCATACTGCGAGCCCGTAATTGCCGCAAGCTACAGCCTTACGCCCAGAAAGATTAAGAGCCTCGGCAACGAGTTTAACAACGCTCGACTTACCCTTCGAGCCTGTAACAGCGAGAAGCTTAACACCACGGGTCTTAAGCTTCTCAACTCCAAGCTGAAGCTCGCTCTTAACTACGATAGCGGGACTCGCAACAACGAGATCGTACCCTTCGGCAACATCAACCTCATACCCTTTTTCTTTTAGGGTCTTTTCGGCGGCCTTACCGCTTATACCGTAGCCAAGAACGAGCGCTTTCAAGTTTTAAGCAAAGAGCTTAGCGAGCTTTTCGAGCTGCGCGACTTTCTCCTTGTTGTCGGCGAGTTTCTTACGAGCCTCGGCGACAACAGCCTCGGGAGCGTGAGCAACGAAATTCTCATTCGAGAGCTTCGCCTCAGACGCCTTGATGAAGCCTGCGAGTTTAGCGAGTTCCGCCGCGATGCGCTTCGATTCAGCGGCCTTATCGACGAGTCCGTCAAGGCTAAGATAGACCGTACCGAATTTCGTAAGCTTCGAGGGCATCGGAAGATCTGCACCAGCAGCCGTAAAGTCAATCGCCTCAGCGCGCATCGCTTTTTTAAGCGACTCGACTTCGAGCGCGGCGCGGTTATCATCGGTCGCGATCGTCGCCTTTACGAAAACGGAGGGCGAAACCTTATATTCCGCGCGGAGTGCACGAAGAGCGGTTATCGCCTCGCGCTTTGCGTTGACGAATTCGTAAACCTCTTCGCTAAGTCCCCATGCCGCCTTCTCTTCGTCGGAATAACCCTTCGGGAATTCCGCGAGCATAATCGTCTCGCCGTCCTTGAGATAGCCGAGCTGATGAGCGACCTCTTCGGTAATGAACGGCATGTACGGATGGAGGAGCTTAAGCGCCTTAAAGAATACGTCGCGCAATACCGCGAACGCGCGAGCCTTATTAGGAGCGTCCTTCGCGTACTCTACGTACCAGTCGCAGATTTGCGTCCAGAAGAAATCGTAAACCGCGAGCGCACCGTCT
>JAGBTH010000033.1 GCA_017631385.1 Kiritimatiellia bacterium | reverse complement strand
CTTGTCTAGGCGTGAAAGCACAAAACCGAACGACGAGATCGAGTGACAGCGTCCCAACCGCAGCACTACCTTCACAAGCTCGTACCTAAGAAGTACGCACCTCTTGTCTTCGAACTCGTAAGAATGAAAAATCTTTGGAGTTAGAGTACGAAAAATCTAATACAATCAGGTGAAAAACCTCTCCCTTAAGGGTGAAAGCATCCGAAATGACGTCATTTCTTCATAAAGAGACGTCTTTTTAAAGAGAAATGACGCCATTTCTTAGAGAAGAGACGTCATTTCAAGTGCTTTCATCCGCACCATCCACATGCTTTCACCAGCACCTGACAATTCTTTCACCTATAACCATAAGAACTTTCACCATATACAGCCAACCTTAAAAAACCCAAAATGCCGACTACTCCGGCGGCGACACGAACGAGACGATGCAGAGTGGGAGGTAGGGAAGAAGGAAATGAGAAGAGGGTAAAAGGTGAAGGTAAAAATGGTTCGCTAATCAGTTTCTACTGATGGAATCGACATTAAAATCTCTTAAAATGACCATTGAAGACCTAACGCTATAGAATATACCATCTCATCAGCATCATCTAAGCCATACGTAGCATCAGCATCAAAACGAATAGACCAATAATCATTAAGATGCCAAAACGCTCCCCATCCTAATGTAGGCCCTACTTCACCATTAATCCAACCGCTAGCCCCGAAGGTAAAAAAGGGATCAAATCGTTCATAGCCCCACCAATGCCAAAGTCCTTTTAAACTTAAAGCTGCAGTATCCTCAAGCCATGCCGACGAAAACTCAACAGTTAAAAAATCATCAATATAATACCCTAAATACGCCCCCGCGCCGCATAAATTGCGCATTTCACCGCCACCTTGAGGAATTACGGCGACTGCACGCGCTCCTGTATACCAGCGCTCAAAATCGTACTCTACATAATCATATTCATCTTTAGCTACACTAGTTAAACTCAGAGCTAAAATAAAAAATATTAAAAGCGATTTAAATTTCATTTTTCAGCCCCTTTTTCTAAAGAAAAATAGTCTTTTAGCCATTTTAGCTCTCGCCTGCGCATTCTATCACGATCAGAAGATTCTAAATCATCAGCACCAGAGAGATGATCCATCCCATGAGCAATGTAAAGTAACAATTCCTTTATAGAGGACCAATTTTTAACTACCTTAGCGAATCTTAAAGCTTGATCGGTATTAACATAAAGCTCACCATAAATCCCCTCCGGCTCAGGCGGCATAGCTTCATACGCTTGGGTTATGACATCGGTAGCTCCCTCAACGCCCATAATACCACGATGAACTTCATCAGACTCATTGTCATCTTGAAGAATAATAGTAACAGAGTGAAACGGAATCTTAATACGTTTTGATGAACACGATGCGAAATACTTAGCGGCAAGCTTTAGCGCGGCCTTTGTAATCCCAAATGAACGCGGCAAATGCCCTTCTATGATAATCTCACATGACATAAGTTTAATGCCTGTTACTCTACTGGCGCTGGAATTTTAAGCTTTAGTCCCACCCACAAAACTTTATTCGGCTTAATTTTATTAAGCTTAGCGATTTCTGTAACTGTGCATTTATGACGCTGTGCGATTTTCGTTAAATTATCGCCAGGTTTAACTTCATAGATAATAGTTTTATTGTTAGTTGTCGCTGTCGCTACCCTAGGCGAATTATGAGATGACTCATTATTCGATACTACATTAGATGGCGTTTGCGTTGCAGGTCTTACTGTTGATGGAGTCGAATTAGGAGTCGTATGATTCGATCTAGGCTCCTGAGAAACGCTAGTTGACGCGGCAATAGGGTTAGACGCGGGTGATACTTGATCTCTGGCATTCTCGTTTTGCGAAACTGTATGCCCCTCATCGCTCTTTTCAGGTACTTTAGGATCATTTTTATCACTAGGAGCTAGCTCCGACTCGGCAACAACATCAGCATCATTTACTTTACTAGATGGGCCAAGACATAAATAAAAAGCACCTAGTCCAATAACATGAACAATAATGCTCAAAAATATCGCGAAAGGCCAATTCATCGCACTTCCAGTATCGCTATCACCGCCCATCATTTAAAGCCCCCCTCTTGCATCATCTTAGAAATACGCTTTACTGCGAGCTTAATATTCTCTAAACTCGTAGCATAACTCATTCTAATAAATCCTTCACCTGATTTACCAAACGCTGATCCTGGTACGCACGCGACAGAATAATCCTTTAAAAGGCGCATTGTAAAATCGTCACTCGTCATCCCCGTTGAGCGAACATCAACAAAAAGATAGAACGCGCCCTTAGGCAAAAGCGTTTTAAGCCCCATCGAATTAAGCGCAGTTACGAGATAATCGCGGCGCTTTTTATATTCGCCGCGCATACGCGCGATATCTTTATCACCAAAATCTAACGCCTCAACTCCAGCAGCCTGGGCGAGTGTTGGCGCAGACATGATACCATATTGATGAATTTTCATCATCGCGCCGATGATATCCTCAGGCCCACAAGCGAACCCTAGGCGATATCCCGTCATAGCCCAACTCTTTGAAAAACCATTAAGGACTAAAACTCTATCACGATAACGTTCAAATGAGCCAAATGTATTAAGAGTTACCTCTTCAGCGTCATCATCAATCTCGTAATTAAGCTCGGTATAAACCTCGTCTGAAATAAGAATTATGTCATGACGCTCGCAAAACTCAAGAATCGCTTGCATCTCATCACGATTCAAGGTCGCACCAGTAGGATTACACGGGAAATTAAGCAATAAAGCCTTAGTTTTAGGCGTTACATACTTCTCGAGCTCTTCAACCGTTAAACGAAACTCATTCTCTACACACGTTGGAACAGCTACGGGTATGGCATGAGCCAATCGGACAGTCGCTTCATAACTTACGAAACACGGCTCATGAAACATAACCTCATCGCCGGGCGAACATAGCGCACGAATCGCCAAATCAATCGCCTCTGAAACACCGACAGTTACGAGAATTTCTTTATCCCACGTATAATCAGTATTGAAGCGGCGTTTAAAATAACGAGCGATCGCCTGACGAAGCTTAGGAGTTCCTAAATTAGACGTATAATGAGTTCCACCATCTTCAAGACACGTAACCGCCGCGCGTGAAATATGCCACGGCGTATCAAAATCAGGCTCACCTACACCAAGCGAAACAACATCCTTCGACTGAGCTACTATGTCGAAGAATTTACGAATCCCGCTTTTAGGGAGTTCGGCTACGTGTCTAGCAATACGTTCCTTCAATACCACCTCTTTATTTTAATCAGCGAGAATTTCATCGGCGAGCTTTTCGAGCGACGCCTCGCTCTCAGCATTTAGCGCCCCCTTAACAGTAACAACCGTATCGCAGAATGTAATGTTTTTTGAATTTTCGAACATCTTTCTCATGACCTTCGCGGCCATCGGCGCCCATGAGCCATTCTCAATAAAGCCGACTTTACGAGACTGGTAATTACGCTCTGTAAGATGATCGATAAAGTGACGCATCCAAGGGAAAATCGTCGCGTTATAAGTCGTCGTCGCAAGAACGAGCTTACCATAACGGAAAGCGTCTTCAACAGCCTCAGGCTGATCGTCGCGCGCGAGATCGGCAACAGCGACCTTGGGGCAGCCCTTCGCCTTTAAAATCTCAACGAGCTTAAGCGCCGCAGTCTTAGTGTTACCATAAACAGAGGTATACGCTACGAGAACTCCAGGTGATTCGACGCGATAGCTCGACCATATATCATACTTGGTAACCGCATTGGCGATTTCTTCGGGAGTTGAAAGAACAGGTCCATGTAATGGGCAAATAGTCTTAATCTCAAGACCGGCAGCCTTTTTAAGAAGAGCCTGAGTCTGAGGACCGTACTTACCGACAATACCGATATAATAGCGACGCGCCTCGCAATCCCAACCTTCAGGATCTTCAACATCATTAGCGCCAAATTTACCGAAGCCATCCGCCGAAAAGAGAATCTTCTCGGTTGTATCGTAGCTGACCATAACCTCAGGCCAATGAACCATGGGAGCAGCGACAAAAGCGAGATTATGACGACCAGTCGAGAGAGTATCACCCTCTTTAATAATAAGGCGACGCGAAGCGAAATCATCACCGAAAAAGTTTTTCATCATCGTAAAAGCCTGAGCGCTCGAAACGATAATGGCCTCGGGATAACGCTCAGCGAACTTCGCAATATTAGCGGAGTGATCAGGCTCCATGTGATGAACGACGAGATAATCAATTTTAGCTCCCTTAACAGCCTCTTCGATGTTCTTAAGCCATTCTTCACCGAAATTCGCATCAACAGTATCGAGAACGACCTTCTTATCATCGTCAATGAGATATGAATTGTAAGCCATTCCACGCGGAACGACATACTGACCTTCAAAAAGGTCAACCTTATGGTCATTTACGCCAACATACTTAATATCATCTCTAATTTTCATTAAAACACAAACCCTTCTTTAGGCTTTTCTCTTTTCTAAATTATTTTGAACTACATCTGTTACAAAAGGAGCGGTATCCCCTCCGTAACTCGCGATTTCGCGCACAGTTGAAGCCGTGACATAAGCGAGATTCTCACTCGGCATCATAAAGAGAGTTTCTATCTCCGGCGCCATACGTCTATTAATAAGCGCCATCTGAAACTCATATTCAAAGTCGCTATAAACTCTAACGCCGCGCAATACAACTCGCGCACCTTCGCGACGACAAAAATCAACTAACAGCGTATCAAGAACCTTGACCTCTACATTATCAAGGCCAGCTTTCTTAGCATCTTCACGAATCATTTCTAGGCGCTCAGGCCCCGAAAACATCGCCTTCTCTTTAGTGCTCGTTGCAGCTACTGCGACAATAAGCTTATCGTAAAGCTTCGCTCCACGAACTATAAGATCAAAATGCCCTTTCGTCATTGGATCGAAGGTTCCTGGATATACCGCTATTCTTTCAGCCATAAATCACGATTACTTTATGCGTTTTACAGATAAACACCGTTTTTAACGAGCGTCTTCTGGAGCGTCTTAACATCGATATCGCGCGGCGACTTACCCGAGAGCGCGGCGAGCGCAGCTGCTGTACCGGCGGCTTCACCTGTAACGAAGCAAGGCGCAATAAGGCGGAAGGTATCGCACGTATCGGGCGCACCGATGCAACGACCAGCCGAAAGGAGATTCTCTACACCAACGGGAAGGAGCGAACGATACGGAACCTTCCAAGCAGCGTGAGGACCATCAACACCGAACCAACCTACAGCATCCTCAGGATCCCACTTATTAGCAATCATCGCGCGATCGACAATGCACTCAGACTTTAAAAGGCGCGTAACGCGCGGACCAATCTGAGAGCAAGTATTAGCGATAAAGACTTCTTCCCAACCAGGCGTCTTACGAAGTTTCTGAACCGCTTCCCAAGTTTCTTTACGGTGATAAATCTCCTCACGCGTCAAATTACGGATATCAAGACCGTCGCCATGATGATTAGGTACGCCCGTCCAGCAGGTTGAAGGATTACCCTCATTACCCTTCATAATCCAATAGCCAGGTAAAACATTACCGTCTTTATCACGCGGCGGACGCTTAGCTGTAATTCTATCGAGGTTCGCCCAGCGCGATACAAAACCAATACCGTGAGTAATCTGGCGATACTGAGCACCCGCAGCGAAATAAATATCGCCATCGCCCGTACAATCAACGACAGTCTTAGCGAGAATCGCCTGCATACCCTGCTTAGACATAAATACGATGCCGCGGATCTTATTACCCTCTTGGATTACATCAATACCCCATGCGTGGAAGAACATATCGATCTTCTGCTCTTCAACCATGCGATCCATAAGATACTTAGCGCCTTCAGGATCAACAGTAGGCTGCATAAGATTATCTTTAGTAGGCTTAGTGCAGAAAGCAGAGCCGAGATTTAAGGCACGATCCATAAATTCGCCACAAACACCGCGCGTAACGACAGTAAAATCGCCACCCGCTTCCTTACGAGCCGTCGCAAGAACAATAAGAACCATACCGTTGGTAAATAAGCCTCCGAGAGAACCGTCTTTCTCTACGAGAGCTACTTTAGCACCCGTCTTAGCGGCGGCAACAGCCGCGGCAAAACCCGCGCACCCGCCACCGACCACAACAACATCCGTCTCGTGGAAAATCGGCACTTCGCGCCCAGGCATCATTACCTTACCGCCCTTCATAAAGGAGCTGGGGCCATCCTCAACCGTATGATCAATCGGATAAATCCACTTACCGAAACGCGGATTCATCGGATCGCCGATCGCTCCAGGCGGCAACTTCTCATTAGAAGCTACATACTCATCACCAAACGCCGCGCCAGTAATCGCGGCGGCACTACCAATACCAAGACGCTTAAGAAAATCTCTCTTTGAAATCTGCATGATTAAAATTCCTTTTGAAAATTAAAATTACTTAGCACCCTTAGCCTTGATCGAATTCTTGCGAGAAACTAGCTCATTACCATAATCCTCTTCAAGCTCCTTAATCGAAGGGAGTTTCGGGAATGTGGCGTGAGGCTCGGTCTGATACCAGAACGCTGTAGTTGAAATATCGGAATTCTGAGTTACGTACGGTCCTGGCGCCCAACCGAGATCCTGAATCGTAACGCGAAGATCATTATTGAAGCGAACAGGATCGGTTACGTGCCAGCGATACATACCGTATG
>JAGBTH010000032.1 GCA_017631385.1 Kiritimatiellia bacterium | reverse complement strand
CTTCCACTATCTTCTGCCTGATCACCACGCGCGAACGGTTTATGTTTTCTTCCCCGATCCGTGGCCTAAGAAAAAGCATCATTCGCATAGGCTTTTTGGACCGCTCTTTTTAAACGCGCTCTGGAAGCGTCTTGAGGTCGGCGGTAAGCTCGAGTTCGCGACCGACCATAAGGAATATTTTGAGACTGTATGCGAATGCTTTTCGCTTGATAAGCGATTTGAGCGCGTTGATCCGATGCCGAGACCTAAAGAGGTATGGACAGAATTCGAGACGATGTTCCGCTCGCAGGGTCTCCCCGTTTACAGCGCGGCGTGGAAGTCGCTCGATATTCCAGAATACGATTTAGAGCCGCTTAAAATCCCGCCAGAGGCCGAACCTCGTGAGGGGATTACAAGACGAGTTTCTAAGAAAGATTCTTTAGTTTAACTTAACATCTCGTTTTTATCTAGCAGATATTATTTTCTTTTTCCTACTTGACATACCTACTTGAAGGTATGTATAATACCCGCGATAATATCTTTAAGGGGTAGTCTACACTATGGCAAGAAGAGCTAAAGAAGAAGCTGCTAAGACTCGTGAGCGTATTCTCGCGAGTGCGCTATCGCTTTTCGCTAAAAAAGGCTACGATCATGTTACTTTTAATGATATTGCCGCGCGTCTTAAGATGACTAAGGGCGCTGTTTATTGGCATTTCGAGTCTAAAGAGAAGCTGCTTCTTGAGCTTGTTAGTCAAATGTTAGTTCGCTTTGAGAGCGAAATTGCCGCGCTTTTACCACCAGGAGAGAATACTTTTGATCGTCTTTCATTTCCAGATGTTGCAGATATGATGGTGCGTCATGCTATTCAGACTGTCTCTGATTCTAAAAAAGCCGCGTTTTTTATGTTGATGCATGAGCAGATTCGTTGGTCTTCGGCTTCTATGAATTCTTTTCGTGAGGATCTTTTAAAGAGTAAAAAGTTTGGCCCTTGGGAAGCGTTTAATGTCGCTGTTCAAAACGATATTCGTGGTGGTCGCGTTTCATCTGAAGTTGATTCTTTAGAGATAGCGAGCTGCTGTATGGCTTTATGGAATGGATTGGTTAGATCGAATATTGATAAATTTTTACAATGTGATTTAGAGGCGACGCTTAAAAAGGCGTATGCCGCGATTTGGCGCGATATTCAAAAGAAATAATAAAATTTAAAGAAAGGTAGTGAAATATGAGCGAAAATACTAATTCCGAAAAAACAAGCGGGTCTAAATTCGGCTCTCTTATAGGCGTTGTTGTGCTTGTTGCAGCCTCTGTTATTGGTGGCTGGGTGGCGTGCGACTTGTGGCCTAAACCTGAGATGAAGAAGGTGGCTATGCCATTTATGCCGCCGAGCGTAGCTGTTAGACCAGTTGAAGAGCGTGAATATAATTTACCTGAGAAATTTGTCGCTCACGCTGAGCCTGTTCAAGAGGTTGAACTTTTACCTCAAGTTGACGGCTATATTAAGGAAATTAAGTTTAAAGAAGGTGATGTTGTTAAGGCGGGCGATGTTCTTTATGTTCTCGATGCCGAGCGCTATGAAGCGATTGTAAATCAGAAGAAGGCTGATCTCGCGGCAGCTGAAGCTGAAGAGCGTCGTTCAGTGCGCTACTGGCAGCGTATGCAGAAGGCGGATACTCGCGGCGTAACTGAACTTGAGCGTGATAACGCTGAAGCTGGCGCTGAATCTGCTAAGGCAGCTGTTATGCAGGCTAAGGCCGATCTTATTGTAGCTGAATATGACTTAAAGAAGGCGAAGGTTATTGCTCCTATTTCGGGTCAGATTGGTAAGACGTCAGCTCACGTTGGTGATTATGTTTCACCTGCTAAAGGGCCTCTCGCTCGCATTGTTCAGGTTGATCCTATTCGTGTTTCGTTCCCGCTTACTGACCGTAAGTATGTAGCTTGGCGTACTGCTCAGCTTAAGGGTAATGCTCCTGATTATCGCATGCGCCTTATTCTTCCCGATGGCAGCGAATATACTGGTCTTGGCGAGTGGGCGTTCGATGATAATACTATGAGTAAGGAAACCGCGACGATTATCATGCGCCTAAAATTCCCTAACCCCGATAGAATGCTCGTTCCTAATACTTATGTTACGCTTTTAGTTGATTATAAAAATCCGCCTAAGATGCCTTGTGTTCCTCAGCAGTCTGTTGTTGATCTTTCTTCCGGCGAACGTGCAGTTTGGATTCTTAAGGATGATGGCTCTGTAGAGCAGCGTGTTATTGGCGCGAGCGAGCCAAGCGAAGGCTGGATACCGGTTAAGAAGGGTGTTAAGGTTGGTGAGAAGGTTGTTATTTCTGGCGTATCTAAGCTCGCCCCTGGTATGAAGGTAGTTTTAGCCGAGCCTACTGGCAATGACGATCTTGATCCTAATTATCAGTCGCCGATTGAGGATTGAGTGTCTAGTCGTTAGTCGTTAGTGATTTAGGAGTTTATCTGATGAAAATATCAATACGAAAATCGATCGATCAGATCAAGACGTTTTCGCGAACGTTTATCGAGCGTCCACGATTCGCGATGGTCATCTCCATCGTGTTGACGATGGCTGGTGTAATGGCGTATTTTAACTTGCCAGTTTCGCAATATCCGCGCTTAACCCCACCTACTATTTCGGTTTCGTACTCTTATCCTGGCGCGAGCGCTAAGGAAGTTATGAATACTGTCGCGATGCCGATTGAAGATCAGGTCAACGGTGTAGACGATATGCTTTACATGGTTGGCTCGAGCTCTGACGACGGTAGCTACGCGCTTAATGTTTCGTTCGAGGTCGAGTCCGACCGCGATATGGACACGGTCAAGGTTCAAAACCGCGTCTCTCAGGCTGAAGCTAAGTTGCCTACTGAAGTTAAGCAGTTAAGTGGTCGTGTTCGCGCTCAGTCTGAGGATATGCTCGGCTTTATGGCGCTTCGCTCGCCTTCGGGTAAACTCTCGCGTCTTCAGATTTCGGACTACATTTACGCTAATATTCAGCCTGTTCTTCTACGTATTCCAGGCGTAGGCGAAGCGACTGTTTACGGTCCTCGTTTAGCTATGCGCGTATGGCTCGACCCAGATCGTATGGCTGCTCAAGGTCTTAACAGCGAAGAGGTTATCGCGGCAGTTTCTAAGCAGAATGTTCAAGCGTCAGTTGGTTCGGTAGGTGCTTCGCCTATGCCTAAGCACGCGGCACACGTCTTTACGATTACGGCCAAGGGCCGCTTGATGAAGCCTGAAGAATTTAACGAGATCGTTATCCGCCGCGATGCGAATGGTGGTATTGTAAGGCTTAAAGATATAGCTCGCACAGAAGTTGGCGAAGAAAACTATATGTTCTCTGGTCAGTTTAATGGCGAAAACGCCGTTATGATCGCTCTTCAGCAGAAGCCTGGTGCGAATGCTATTGAGACGATGGATCAGATTTATGAAACATTTGAGAAACTTGAGAAGGAATTTCCCGATGGCTTAGAGTGGGAGACACCTTATGACGCGACTGAGTATGTGCGCGTTTGTATTGAAGAGATTATTTTAACTCTTCTTATTACTTTCGGTCTCGTCGTTTTCGTGTGTTACTTATTCCTTCAGGACTGGCGCGCGACGCTTATTCCGTGCTTGACGATTCCCGTTTCGCTTTGCTCGACATTCATTTTAATGGCGGTTCTTGGCTATTCCGTTAATATTCTAACGCTTTTTGGTTTAGTTTTAGCTATCGGTGTTGTAGTTGACGACTGTATTGTAGTCGTTGAGCGCGTTCAGTACTTAATTGAAACGCGTCACTTAAACGCTAAGGAAGCTGCGATTCAAGCTATGAAGGATGTTACTGGAGCTGTTATCGCGACGACCCTCGTACTTCTTGGTATTTTCGTTCCCGTAGGTTTTATGAGCGGTATTACAGGGCGTATTTATCAGCAGTTCTCGGTTACGCTTTCAGCGGCAGTATGCTTTTCTACCGTTTGCGCGCTTACGCTCGCGCCTGCGTTATGTTCGCTCCTTCTTCGTGAGGCGAATCCTTATAAGCATGGTCCGTTCGCTTGGTTTAACGCGGCACTTGAGAAGTTTAAAAACTTCTTCGTTATGTTGGCTAAGTGGCTCGCAAGCAGAATCTTCCTCTCCTTTGTTCTTTTGGTATTAACTATCCTTTTAACATTGGAATTCTTCTCAAAGACTGAAACTGCGTTCTTACCTCAAGAAGATCAGAGCGTTGTTTTCTGCGCGATGGAAATGCCCGAGGGTACGGCCCGTGATAGAACGCGCGATGTCGCGCTTAGAGCTGTTAAGCTTTTAAAGACTTTACCTGAGGTTAATTCGGTAATGACGATTACTGGTTGGGGTATGATCGGCGGGCGCGGCGAAAACCAGACGACTGTTATTGTCGATCTTCATCGTTGGGATAAGCGTACCGATCCTAGCCAGCACGTTGAGAAGGTTATTCCTAAGGTTCAGGTTATGTTGAATCAGACGATTCCTGAGCCTACATGGAAAGTGTTCGCTCCTCCTGCGATCCCTGGCTTAGGTAATGCTAACGGTATTTCGTTCCATCTCCAGGATAAAACGGGTACGGATCCTGCTAAGCTCGACGCGGTTAAGAACCTAGTGCTTATGAAGCTTAATCAGAATCCGAATGTTCTCGCGGCATTCTCGGGCTTTAACTCAATAACTCCTCATATCAAGTTTGATCTTGATCGTACTAAAGCTGAGATGTATAAGGTTCCTGTAGCTACAGTTTACGCGACATTGCAGAACTATTTAGGTTCGCGCTATGTCAACGACGTTAACCTCGGCACTCAGGTAAACCGCGTAACAGTTTGCGCCGTTCCTGAAGCTCGTGCGACCCCGGAGGATATCGAAAGACTCTATGTCCGCTCTGATACCGGCGCGATGATCCCGATTGGTTCGCTCGGTACGATTACGCGTGAACTCGGGCCTCGTACAATTTCAACGCGTGATAAATATATGTCGGCTGACGTAACTGTATTACCCAAGCCTGGCGTAGCTTCAGGTACGGTTATGAATGAGGTTCGTGAACTTATGGATGAAGTGTTGCCAGATGGTTATGGTTATGAGTGGTCGGGCTTGTCATTCCAGGAAGCTCGTAACGATGGCGCGGCAGCTCCTCTTATTCTTTTGGCGATTCTCTTCGGCTATTTATTCTTAGTAGCTCAGTACGAATCGTGGACGATCCCGATGCCGGTTATGCTTTCGATTTTCGTAGCGGTACTCGGCGCGCTATTAGGATTAAAGTGGTTTGGAATTTGGATGACCGGCTCTCCTTATCCGCTTTCGATCTACGCTCAGCTAGGTCTCGTTCTTCTCGTGGGTCTCGCTTCTAAAAATGCGATTCTCATCGTTGAATTCGCTAAGGATAAGCGCGAAATTGAGAAGTATTCGATCGTTGATGCTGCGGGTAGTGCTGCGGGTGAGCGCTTAAGAGCGCTTTTGATGACAGCTCTTACTACGCTTTTAGGTACATTGCCTATGATGATCGCTACGGGTGCGGGCGCCGCGAGCCGTAACCATCTCGGAACTACCGAATTCTTTGGTATGCTAGCATCAGTAGTTTTTGGTATACTTTTAGTACCTGGTCTCTACGCGTTGTTCCAGACATGGCGCGAAAGAGTTAAGCGTTTCTTCTCGTATTTATCAACAACCGCCGCGCGTCGTCGTCAATTAAAAGAAAGAAAATAATCATGAAATTATATCCTATCGTTTGTACAACTCTTCTTATAGCTGGTTGCTCCTCATTGCCATCTGTCGGGCCTGATTATAAAAAGCCTGAAGTTGATATTCCTAACTTCCCTATGCCAGACGCTGGCACTACGGATGTTAAGGGCGAAGATAAGCGCTATATAATATCTACCAATGAGCTTTCGGCCTGGTGGACACGCTTTGACGATAAGACGCTCGCGAATCTTGTCGATACGGCAGTTTCGAATAATCTTTCGTACAAGATGGCGTTTGAGCGCTTAACTCAGAGTCGTTGGCAGGTTTTTGGTTCATACGCGGCGTTTATGCCTAAAATTTCGGCGAATGGACAGGCGATACGCTCAGATGAAGCATTGACTTCGAATTATCAAGACTTATTTAAAGCTGGCTTTGATGCGTCGTGGGAGATTGATATCTTTGGTGGTAGCCGCCGCGCTACTGAGTCGGCTATTGCTGAGCATGAAGCTGAGGGGTTATCTCTTAATGATGCTTGGGTCTCGCTTACAGCGGAAGTTGGTCGTCAATATATTGAGCTTAGAACGACTCAACAGCGTATTGCTGTAGCTAGAGCCAACCTTAAGCTTCAGAGCGAGACATACGATATCGTTAAGTCTCGTTTAGAGTCGGGTATTGGTGATGAGCTCTCCGTTAGCCAGTCTAAGTATATTGTAGAGCAAACTCGCGCGGCGATTCCCCCGCTTCTCGCTCAAGAAGAGCGCCTAATGAACGCGATTGCAATTTTGATTGGCTCGATGCCGGGCTCTTGCCATGAACTTCTTAAGGCGTGCCCTGATCGTGATTGGTTAGTGCCCGCGGGCCGTCTCGCCGAAACTCCGCTTGACTTAATTCGTATGCGCCCTGATGTTCGCGCTGCTGAGCGTAAGCTCGCGGCTCAATCTGCGCGTATTGGCGTAGCTAAGTCGATGTGGTATCCTAAACTTTTCATTAATGGTGAATTAGGTCTTAAGACTGGTGAGTTCCAGGATTGGTTTAAACGTAGATCTCTTTATGGTTCGTTCGGTCCGTCGATCAGCTGGCCGATTTTCCAAGGCGGCAGAATTTATGCTGATATTAAGGTCGAAGAATCCCGCACTCGTGAAGCGTGCCTCAATTATGAGCTTACAATTCAGAAGGCGTTTGAAGAAGTTCGCGATATGTATTCTACCTATACGCGCGAGTATCACCGCTACGAGGCTTTAAAGGCGGCGGTTAAAGCGGCTCAAGAAGCTGTAACAATCTCTAATGATCTTAATAAGAATGGTCTTAAGGATTTTACTGCTGTTATCGATGCTCAGCGCTCGCTCTTAACTCTCGAGGAGTCGCTCGTAGCTTCGCGCGGTAATATTACAGCTAACTTGATTTCGCTCTATAAAGCGCTCGGTGGCGGACTCGCCGCAGAGTAAAGATGATTAGTGAAAAATAAAAAAAGTATCAAATGAAAAAACTATTTTTAGCTGGATTAGCATTTTTAGGAACTCTTTTGACCTTTGCTGCTGAGTATAAGGTTGAGGATTGGAATTTTGAGGCTCGCAAGAAGTTCGCCGAGCAGCGTTTTGGTGTATATTTTCATTGGGGGCTTTATGCTAATTATGCTCAAGGCGAGTGGTATTTGAAGGATGGCAAGGTTAATGAAGAGGCGTACTCTCGTATGATGTATGGCTTTTATCCATCTAAGTTTAATGCTCGTGAGTGGGTAAAAGTTGTTAAAAATGCAGGGGCTAAATATATTACCATTACTTCGCGCCATCATGATGGCTTTTCGCTT
This sequence comes from Kiritimatiellia bacterium, assembly GCA_017631385.1. Classification (GTDB taxonomy): domain Bacteria; phylum Verrucomicrobiota; class Kiritimatiellia; order RFP12; family UBA1067; genus UBA1067. The sequence goes on along the minus strand of JAGBTH010000032.1, from coordinate 7,135 downwards.
TGGCCAACTAAGGTTGATGATGGCTATAATATTGCGAATACTCCGTTTAAACGTGATATTTTAGGCGAAATTGCTGAGGCTTGCCGCGAAGAGGGTATTCAGCTTAACTTTTATTATTCTCTTATGGATTGGCATCGTAAGGATTATCCCGCGGGGTATCATGCTATGCAAGTTGAAGTTCCAGGGCGCAAGGGAGATTACGCTTCTTATAAGAAGTTTATGCTCGCTCAGATTGCTGAATTAATTGAGAATTATAAGCCTGGTAATATCTGGTTCGATGGTGAGTGGGAGCATGTAAAGCACGAGGAAGACGGTACCTGGACGCGAAAGCTCGATTGGGAATTTGATTCGATTTATGACTTTATTCATTCTAAGAAGACTCTCGTAGCTAATAACAATCATCAGCCTATTCGTCCTAAAGAGGATATTCAGCTTTTTGAGCGCGATCTCCCAGGTGAAGCGGCTGGTGCGATCTTCTCGGCTAATCAGCCGATGGTTAATGATCGTCCTATCGAGCAGTGTGATGTTATTCAGCATGGTGTTTGGGGGTATAAAATCGCTGAAAATCGTTTTCGCACAGCCGATGATGTTGTTGCACTTATCGTTCGCGCGGCAGCTAAAAACTCCAATCTTCTTATGAATATTGGACCTGATGGATCGGGCCAGTTGCCTAAGAAGGCTGTTGAGGTTATGGAGGGCGTCGGTAAGTGGTTCGCTAAGAACGGTGAATCGGTTTATGGTACGAGCGGTTGCACAATAGCTTTGGGTAAGGATATCGTTTCAACACGTAAAGGCCGCGATCTTTATCTTCACTTTCTTAAGCCAGGTGTTGATGAAATTTCATTTAAGATTGATGGTGAGATAAAGGGTGCTAAATATTTAGCTTGTGGTAAAGAGCTTCCTGTTAAAGTTAAAGATGGTGTAGCTACAGTTAAGATTTCCCGTCCTAAGGATTGTGTTTTTGATATTGTAGTTAAACTTTCTTTTAAGTAATTTAGTTTTAAAAGGCGTTCTTTCGTTTTTTTGCTAATTTTAAACTAACTAACCACAAAATAGGGAAAATTTGGTACAATATACATAAATATGAACGTTATCGAAACGGAAATAGCCGGTGTTAAAATCGTCGAGCCGGATGTAAGGCGCGACGAGAGAGGCTTTTTCTGCGAAACGTACAACCGTGAGCGGTATTTTAAAGCTGGTATAACGGCCGATTTTGTTCAAGATAATGAATCATTTTCGATGAAGGGCGTACTTAGGGGGTTGCATTGGCAAGCGGCGCCTTTCGCTCAGGCTAAGCTCGTTCGCGTTATTAGAGGTAAGGTTTTGGATGTCGCCGTAGATCTCAGGAAGGGTTCTGCGACATTCGGTAAATATATCGCTACTGAACTTTCATCTGAGAACGCTCGTCAGTTCTTTATTCCGCGTGGCTTCGCTCACGGTTATCTAGTTTTAGAAGATAATACCATTTTTAGTTATAAGTGCGATAATTTTTATAATCCCGAATCAGAACGCGGGCTAAAGTTTGATGATCCTAAAATAGGTATAGATTGGCCAGTACCTACTACATCTTTAATCCTTTCTGAGAAGGATAAAAAACATCCTTCTCTAGCCGAAATTGAACCTTACGAAGAAATAAATAGAGTTTGAGATATGGCTAGAAAGGGTATAATTCTTGCAGGTGGCACGGGGACGAGGCTTTATCCTCTCACGAGGGTTGTTTCTAAGCAGCTTTTGCCAATTTATGATAAGCCGATGATTTATTACCCACTTTCGACGCTTATGCTTTCGGGGATTCGTGACGTTTTAATAATTTCAACTCCGACTGATTTGCCTAATTTCGAGAAACGTTTAGGTGACGGTTCGCAGCTTGGGATGAAGTTTTCGTATAAGGTTCAAGAACGCCCTGATGGACTTGCGCAGGCGTTTGTTCTTGGCCGTGAGTTTATAGGCGAAGATGATGTTTGTTTGGTGCTAGGTGATAACATCTTTTATGGCGCTGATCTTCCAAAGGTTCTGCACGAAGCGAATGAGTCTTCTAAACCAACTATTTTCGGTTACCGCGTTGCTGATCCTGATAGATACGGTGTCGTTGAGTTTGATGATAGCGGTAATGCTATTTCGTTAGAAGAGAAGCCCAAGATTCCCAAGTCTAACTATGCTGTGGTAGGTCTTTACTTCTATCCTAATGATGTAGTTAAAATCGCTTCTGAGTTGCGTCCTTCGGCACGCGGCGAATATGAAATTACTGATGTTAATAAGGTGTATCTTAATCGCGGTGATTTACGAGTAAAGACATTTGGTCGAGGTTATGCTTGGCTTGATACGGGTACGCATCAGTCACTCGCTGACGCTACGAATTTTGTAAAGGCGATTATTGAGCGCCAAGGTCTTCAAATGAGCTGCATCGAAGAAATCGCTTGGGATTGCTCTTGGATTGATGACTCTCAGCTTAAGCGTCTCGCTGAAGAATACGGTAAGTCGAGTTATGGGGATTATTTAAGGAGGCTCGTGGATGTTCGCTAAACGATGTATAGTTACAGGAGGAGCGGGTTTTATTGGCTCAGCGTTGGTGCGTCTTCTTTTAAAAGAGACCGATGCTAGAGTTCTCGTTATTGATAAATTAACTTACGCGGGCGTTCCTGAATCACTTAAAGAAGTTGGGCTTAATCCTGAAACGCTCGAAAGTTCTGATGGTCGACTCGGATTTCTAAAAGCTGATATCTGTGATATGGCGCTTATGGATGTCGCGTTTCAGTCGTTTGAGCCCGATACGATCTTTCATCTTGCGGCGGAGAGCCATGTAGATCGCTCGATTGATGGGCCTGGCGAATTTGTAAATACGAATGTGGTAGGTACGACTGTTCTTCTTCAAGCTGCGCTTAAGTATTGGAAGAATCTTGATGACGAAGCGAAGAAAGAATTTCGTTTTCAGCATATTTCAACTGATGAAGTCTATGGTACTTTAGGGGAAAATGGATATTTTACAGAATTAACCCCGTATTCACCTCATTCACCATATAGCGCGTCAAAAGCAGCTTCCGATCATTTTGTTCGTGCTTGGCGTGATACGTATGGACTGCCGACTTTAATTACTAATTGTTCTAATAATTATGGTCCGTATCATTTTCCAGAGAAGTTAATTCCGCTGACGATTTTAAATTGTCTCGAAGAGAAGTCTCTTCCTGTTTACGGTGCGGGCGCTAATGTTCGCGATTGGCTTTATGTTGATGATCATGCACGTGCGTTATTACTTGTGAACGAGAAGGGTGTACCTGGCGAGACATACAATGTCGGTGGTCATAATGAGAGAACAAACTTAGAGGTTGTAAAGACGATTTGTTCGATTTTTGACGAGTTTAAGCCGCGCTCTTCGGGAGAAAAGTATGAGAGCCTTATCAAGTTCGTAACTGATAGACCAGGTCATGATTTAAGATATGCGATTGATCCGGCAAAGCTCATGGGTGAGTTAGGTTGGCAGCCTCGCGAGAATTTTGATTCAGGTATTCGCAATACTGTTAAATGGTATCTCGAAAATGAATGGTGGTGGCGACCTATCCACGAGAAAAAGTATAGTGGTCAGAGATTAGGTACAATAAAGTAAATTTCCGAAATTATAAAGGAACAAAAAAAATGACAAAAGCCGAAAAAGAAAGGTTGGCGCGCGTTGGTAAGACCTTCAACGCCAAGAAATACATTAAAGAAGAAATTGATGCGATTCGCGCTCAGGTTGGCGATAAGAAAGTTCTTCTCGCTATGTCTGGCGGCGTCGACAGCTCCGTTTGTGCTGTTCTTCTCCAGAAGGCGATTGGTAAGCAGCTTACCTGTGTTTTCGTTGACCACGGCTATATGCGCCTTAATGAAGGTAAAGAAATTAAGAAGGTGTTTAAGGGTAAGTTCGGCATTAATCTTATCTGCGTAGATGCCGAGCAGCGCTTCCTCGATAAAACGAAGGGTGTCGTTGAACCTGAGCTTAAGCGTAAAATCATTGGTTCTGAGTTCGTTCGCGTATTTGAAGAAGAATCTAAGAAACTCGGTAAAATCGAGTTTTTAGGTCAGGGTACGATTTTCCCTGATATTGCTGAGTCTGGCGTAGGTGGTCATAAGGCTGTTAAGGCTCACCACAATGTTGGTGGATTACCTAAGGATCTCGGCTTCGAAGGTCTTGTCGAGCCCGTTAAGTATCTTTATAAGGATGAGGTTCGTAAGGTCGGTAAACTCCTCGGCATTCCCGAAGAGCTCGTAATGCGTCAGCCGTTCCCGGGTCCTGGTCTCGCGGTCCGCTGCCTCGGTGAGCTTACGAAGGAGAAACTCGACATCCTCCGCAAAGCTGATTTCATCTTCCGCGACGAGATGGCTAAGGCTAAGCTTGATAAGAAGGCTCAGCAGTTCTTCGCTGTTATGACGAATGTTAAGTCTGTTGGTGTTGTCAATGGTGCGCGTACTTTCGGATATGTAATTGCGATTCGTGCTGTTTCGACTTCGCAGTTCGTTAAGGCCGGTATCGTTGAACTTCCCTTTAAATTCGTCTCGATGGTCGCTGAGAAGATTGCAACTAAGGTCAAGGGCGTTAACCGCGTAGTTTGGGATATTACACCTAAACCTCCAGCTACTATTGAGTGGGAGTAAGTCATTGTTGCTTAATATGAGTTAAAATAAAGTCGAATAACGGGTTAAAATCTGTTATTCGACTTTAGTCTTGTTTAGAAGGTGTTGGATTTGGTAAAATTAGTTGGTAGGAAAACGATAAAATTCACAATTAATTGATGAATAATAAGCGCGTAATTATTAGGGCGCGATAATGGAGAAAAAGTAATGACGATAAAAACGATGATGGCGGCGATGGCGGTTATGCTCGCGTCGATCGCTTCTGCTAAGGTTACGTGGTATGCCGTCGATCCGATGAGCGAAGTACCCTATATGCCCGACAGTGCGCCTAAAGACGGGATTAAAGGTGATGATATGTTCATTCTCGCGGCGAAAGGTGAGTATGAGCCGTGTTCCTTCGTTCTTACTTCCGACGTTGATGTAAAGAAGGTCCGTTTTACGATTGGCGATCTTAAAAACGAGAAGGGCGAGACTCTTCCTAAATCGGCTTTAGATCTTAAAACCGTAAAGGTTTGGTATCAGGCTGGTAACGCCTGGACGAGCTACTTCGCCGATCCCAAGCTTAAGCTTTGCCCTGAACTTCTCCTTAATGACGAGGATTTGGTCAAGGCGGACGAAGTTAAAAAGTGCAACTACGCCCGAATCGAGGAGTCTAAGGGAAATTACACGTACCGCTGGCTTAACGCCCCGAGTGCGCTCGATCGCCGCAACGAGGATATTTCGGGCTCGCGCCTGGACGATTCGTTCCAGTCGATGAAGCCTAATTTCAAGGACGCCGATACCCATCAGGGTGCCAAGCTCAAGAAGGGGCGCTTTAAGCAGTTTTTCTTAACGGCTAAGATTGATAAGAATCAGGCCGCAGGTCTCTATAAGGGCGAAATAGCGCTTTCAACCGGCGAAAAGATTCCTCTTAAGGTTAGAGTCCTTGATTTTGAACTTCCTTCACCTAAATGCTACTTCGACGAGAATAAGGATTATCTTACCTTCTTCTGCGAATATGTTGGCTTGGAGTGGGTTTTAAAGTCTAACGGTGGCGATTACGAACTCGGTAAAAAGCAGCTCGAGGCTATTCTCGCCAACTTCGCTCGTCACGGTCACGTAACGCCGACGTTCAATAACAATCTCGGCCTTATGGAGCTCGGCAAGCGTGCTGGTCTTGATTATACCAAGCCGCTGATCAGCGGGAATATGCTTCTCAGCGAAAAGGCCCAGATGCGTCATCACGCGAAGCTGTCCAAGAAGCGCCTGGATAAGCAGCTCGGCGAAAAGACGATCAAGTTTATGACCTGGGGCGATGAATACGGGTTGGCCACGTTGCGCGGTATCCGCGATATGGTTAAGATTTACCATGAAGAAGGCTTCTACTTCCCTGTAAACTCTCATAGCGGATATTGCGCAGGCGGTTATCTCGCCGATCTCTGGTGGCCTTCTTTCGCTCCTACGGCCGCCACGAGTCCGCTGACCTTTAAGTTCAATCAGCTTGGCGGCGACGGGTATTTCGGCTGGTACGCCAGCCAGCACGTCGGTGTCGAGAATCCCGCCTTTACCCGCAGGCAGTACGGCTATGGCGCATATCGCGCGGGTTTCAGCTGCAACTACAACTACGCGCACCACCTTCAGGGATGGAACGATATTCGTCCTGAACTCTACCGTCCTATGATGTTCGTCTACGGTTGCGGCTCCGGGTGCATCGATACTCTTTCGTGGGAAGGTTTCCGCGAAGGTTTGGACGATATCAGATATGCGACCAAGCTTCTTCAGCTTGCTAAGCCTTTGTCGCGCTCCTCCAACGTTGACGCGCGCTATACGGCCAGAAAGGCTCTTAAGCTTCTCGCTGACACTGACGGTGACGATATGGATTTGACAACGCTTAGGTTAGAGATGATTTCGTATATCGAAAAACTCGCCAAGTTCTCTAAATAATGATTTGTAAAAGGAGTTTTGAGATGAAAAAACTTGTTCCGTTTTGTATTTCCGCTGCCTTCATCGCAGGCTGCTCTCTTATTCAGTCGCCGTCGTCCGATGCCGATTCAAAGGCGACTGCAATGGCTAAAAGTGCCGCGAACGCGGCTTCAAAGCCCGCAGCCAAAGCTAAGGCCCCTACCATTTATGACATAATGAAGGCTGAAGTTGGTAACTACAGCTGGCCTACGATACCGTATGTTGAATTGATCGCCAAGCTTGACAAACTTCGCGAACGTCCCGATATTGCGGCTAACGCCAGTTTCTGTGCGGTTATTGATCAACATATCGTAAAGGCCTGTAAGCGCTCGCCTTGGCAGAAACTTAAACTTTGGGATCCTAATCTCCGTCATGAGATTCCCAAGTACGCCTATCGCAACCTTTATAACGTAAAAGGCGTAACTCAAGCCCAGAAGCTTGAATTCGTGTGGGCATTGGTCGAGTATTACGCCGGCGAGGAGAAGTGGTTCGAGGCCGAGCAGGTTGTTCGTGACGCCGTCGCATCGGTCGTGGACGCAGATCCCAAGCGCCGCGCAAGAACCCAATGGAGTTTCAAGGTTTATCTCAT
>JAGBTH010000031.1 GCA_017631385.1 Kiritimatiellia bacterium | reverse complement strand
TGGCGGTGCTAATGCAGGAGATGGGGGAAATAATACTGGAACAAATAAAGAAGCAGGATCTGCGAAGGCGAATTGCGGCGGCGGTGGCGGCGGTGGAGGACCCAATAATAATACTACAGGAAAAGGTGGCAACGGCGGCTCGGGAATTGTAGTTTTGCGCTATAAGGAGCCGAATACTTCTGGCTTCAAGGTTATCGTTCGCTAAGACTTTTAAAAATATAACATTATGAGGGCGAGCAGGATCGCCCTCATAATGTATTTTAACTGGATTAACAGGATTAGAAGATAGCTGTAGAGAATAGTGGTAGCGGTAGTGACATTTGCTCTACCTCGTTCGTGCGGTTGCGCGTATTTCTCGTGCCGCTGCGCGCATTTCTCGCGTTTATGCGCTTTAATTTCGCGCCGGTGCGCGCGTTTCTCGCGCAGGAGCGCGGATAGTCAGGACGGGGAGCGAAGTGGCGAGTCGGGTGCAGGAGCGAAAGCGTAGCGTCGTCGAAAGCGTAGCGTCGTCCTGAGTACTATCGCTCCCGCGATAGTACAATATAACTAACGCTTCCGCGCTGGTACAATATGATTAACTCCCCCTGCGATAGTACATTCTCATCATTAGCCTAATACCCACTTTAACACATAAGGAGTAATATTATGAACTCTACATTCTTTCCTTCGCGCACTGAAGCGCGGCCGATGATTTACGCTTATGAGGAAGATAAACCTAACTACCAGGGTTATCTTAAGGTTGGTTTTGCTTCGGTGGGTGTTGAAAAGCGCGTTGCCGAGCAGTTTCCGATTCTTAAGCCTGGTAAGAGTAAGCCTTATCGGATAGTGTTCGCTGAATGTGCGCTTTATAATGACGGAGGCTCATTCACCGATAAGCGCGTTCACGCTCAGCTTGAGGCTATGGGGATTAAGCGGCTTTATTCGGGGGATAAGAAAACCGAATGGTTTCGCGCTACTGTATGCGATATTAAAGCCGCTTATCTTGCCGTTAAAAATCGCACTAATAATATCGAGAAGCGCAGTGAGGATTTCGCGATGCGTCCTGAACAGCGCGAGGCTGTCGAAAAGACGATTAAGTTCTATGAGAGCGCGGCGAAAGAGCGCCGCGTTAAGAGAACGCCTAAATTCCTTTGGAACGCGAAGATGCGCTTCGGTAAGTCATTCGCCGCGTATGAGCTCGCTAAGAGCCTCGGCGCGAAGCATGTTCTCGTTCTTACCTTTAAGCCTGCTGTTCAAAGCGCGTGGCTAGAGGATTTGGTGCGTCACATTGATTTCGAGGGTTGGCAATTTATCTGCCGCGCTCAAAGACCGGGTGAAAAAGCGCTGATGAACAATATCGCGTCGCCGATAAGAAGCGATCGATCGTTTGCTTCGGGTCGTTTCAGGATTATTTAGGCTACAACCGTGAGACTGGTGGAATTAAGACGAAAAATGAATGGGTACATGAAATCAATTGGGACCTCGTAATATTCGATGAGTACCATTTCGGGGCTTGGAAGGATAGCGCGAAGAAGCTCAATGAAGCAGATTGATGCGGGTGAGATACTCGATATCGCTATGGCGGGAACTTCGGCGACGCTTTTGGCGCGGCGTTGGGAATCGGCACTACTCGTTAATGTCGATAATGACACGTTAAGGCGTCTCATAGCAAATGAGAAGGCGATGGAAGCGCTGATGCGTATAGAGGGTTTTAGAGCACTAAATAAAGATATTGAAACGATTATCAATAAATCCGAGCACGTGAAGAAGGCGAAGCGCGAGAGCGAAGAACTAACTAAGAAAGAAAAGGCCGCTCTTACGGCGGAGGAGAAGGAGTTTAAGTCTAAGCGTAAAGAGATACAAGAAAAGCTCGTTAAATTCGCAACACGAATACCGGTATTCATGTATTTAACGGATTATCGCGAATATTCGCTTGAAGATGTTATTACGCAATTAGAGCCTAAGCTCTTTAGAAAGGTTACAGGTCTTAATGTAAAGGATTTCAACCTTTTATATTCGCTTAATGTTTTTAATGCGTCGCTTATGAACGATGCGGTGTACAAGTTTAAGCGTTATGAGGACGCGAGCCTCGTTTATACGGGATTGGAGAGTCGACATGCAGGTGAAGCGGTTGGACTTTACAATACAGTACTTACGGAAGATGAATATAAGGAGCTTTATCATCACAGCAAGCAACACTTCGTATGTGGTGAGTGACGAGGGGACTGTCACCCTGGTGTGAAAAGTGAAGGAAAATGAGGGGGAAGTTTGATTCTTTGAGGTTGGTCGTAAAGTTCGGATTTGAGGGAGTGGTTACCACCGCATTTTGCAAAATGCGGTGGTTGGTTTGGGCGATAGTTTTGGCGCTGAATTTACATTCCTTCGTGAGCGTGGCGAACGAATGGAATAAGTTTATCATAAGGTTGACTATTTCTTTAAGAATAGGGTATACTCTTTTCGTTGTTGCCGTGGGCCTGATTCTATAGGCTATAGGATAACGCCACCGACGGGAACGCTAAATGCTCAACCCCTCGTAATCGTGAAAAGTGAATTGGATGCTAAAGAGACTATGAAAATGAAAACTTTATTGGCGATTGCCGCTACTGTTGTAATGTCGTCTTTGATCGCGGCGCCTGTGGCGTGCGGACCTGTTGAGCTTTCTTGGGATTATCCGGGCGGTAATCTTAAGTTTCGCGGTTTTAAGGATGGCGTCGCTGAGATAGCGCCTGATTTGCGCGACACGAACTTCGCGTGGTTTTATTGGAATTTCGAGGCTGTTGCTACTAAAACAGGTAAGGTTAAGTTCGCTTTTCCTGTTGGAGCTTCGCGTCTCTCGGCTCAGGGGCCTGCCGTAAGTACGGACGGCGGAAAGTCGTGGAAATGGCTCGGTAAGGCTAAGACTCATTTTAAAAAGGGCGCGAAGGATAGCGATTCGTTCGAGTGGGAGTTTAAGAAGGCGGGCGAGAAGGTTCGCTTTGCTCAGGGTATTCCCTATCAGCGCTCTGACTTTGAGGCGTTTTATTCCGAGTACGCGTCGTCGTCGTACATGAAGCGCGGCGTTTTAACGAAGACGCGCAAGGGCGTTGATGTTCCGATGGTTGTTATCGGCAACGGCCCTAAGAATGTTCTTATTACGGCGCGTCACCACAGCTGTGAGGCGAGCGCGAGTTTTGTGGTTGAGGGCTTTATGCGCGAGGCATTAAGCGAGTCTCCCGCAGGCAAGGAGTTCCGTGATAAATATACTCTTTACGTAATCCCGTTCGTGGATCTTGACGGTGTTGAGGCGGGCGATCAAGGTAAGAACCGCGCTCCTCACGATCATAACCGCGATTACGGGCTCGGCGAAAAGGCGCTTTATCCCGAGGTTAAAGCGATAATCAATCTCGATAAGGAGAAAAAGTTCTTTGTCGTTATGGATATGCAGGCGCCGGCGGTCCGCGGCGATATTCATGAGGCGATTTATTTCGCAGGCCATAAGAGCCCGAGTAATG
>JAGBTH010000030.1 GCA_017631385.1 Kiritimatiellia bacterium | reverse complement strand
GGTGAAGTTGTTTTTACTCTTGGCGAAGAGATCTTCGCGATGATTAAGCCTGGTGATAAGGTTTTAGTCGTTGATGATGTCTTTGATACGGGTAAATCAGCTAAGGCGATGAAAGAGCGCTTAGAAAAAAAAGGCGCAATAATGAAACTCGCGGTAGTTTATTGGAAAAGCGAGAATAATACAACTGATTTACAGCCAGATTATTATACTGCTGATATGGGTGGAGAGTGGATTGTATTCCCTCACGAGATAGATGGACTGATAGGTGACGAAATAGAAGCTAAGGATTCTCTTTTAGCAGAATTATATAAAGACGCAATAATTAAGGGCTAGCTTAGTATTGTAACTTTTTGTGTCTGGGTGGGTCAAAATGTCACTGATTTTGGCGCAGTGACGCATATTTTATAGTTGGCATAGTTTATGCTAGATATTTTGTGTCGGCGGATTAAAAGCCGAAATAAAAGAAAGGAAAAACAAAATGAATACTGATACTATGAAATATGGAATGATCGCGGCAATGGCTGGTTTAGCTGGGTGTGGTGAACTTCAGGCTAGTGACGCTCAAAATGCTCCAGCGACAATAAATGAAAAAGAGACGGTCGTTACGAATGCTAATGGAACTATTACCAGGACTAAGCGTTCTGAGCGTGAGATTAAAGACGCTAACGGCAATGTAATTGGTCATGAGACGAGCGTTTATTCTGAGACTATTCCTAAAGATGAAACTTCTTCTCAAAAGAAGAGCGAGGTGAAGGACATTAAGGATAAGACAGCTGGGCCTGAAAATCAGGCTAGTAAGGTAGCGAATAATTCGTTTCTTGGGCTTAAGTTCGGGGAGATTCCTCAAGGGGCTGATAAGGCGGAGGATGTGCCTGGCGAGAGCGCGCTTAAGATGATAAGGTTTGTTCCAGAGAAGAAACTCAAAGGCTTTGACGAATATTACGCTTTCGTCTCGCCTAAGACGCGTAAGCTCGTTAAGATTTGCGCTTGCGCGCGAGAGGAAATTCAGAGCGATTCTGTTGGCCGCAGACACTATTTAGTCGAGGCTCTTGAGAATCGCTATGGCGTACCTGCACGTTTAGCGAGTTGGATTCGCCCTCTGTATGTTCTCGATATCGCTCCTAATCGCGGCGTTTCGATCTGCTTAAGCGACGCGTCGAATGATTATGAGACGGTTATTACAGCTTGGGATGATGATGCTGCGCGCTTAGCTGCGTCGGAATTGCGCGAGATGCGCGATGAGGCGTTTCGTAAAGCTGTTGAAGAGCGTGCTAATGCGGTTAAAGAAGCTGCTGGCGCATTTTAACGATAAATCGCGTTTTCTTATAAACAAATTAACCCTACTCAAGGAGGAGTTCTTAATACTCTTTCAAATGAGTGGGGTTAATTTTTTTATCTGTTTTATAATTTTTAAGAGTTGATCCTAAGTTTTTTTTATTTTTTTTAAATATTTTTTTGGTCTAAAATTTAGGCGAAAAAGGGTGGTGTTTTTTGACGAAAAATAAGAACGTGTCATTTTACCTTCTCACGAGCTCGACGACGAGAAGTGCGCACCTTTTACCCGAGAGGTGCGCACTTCTCGACCAAGAGGTGCGCACTTTTCGGTTTCGAGCTCGTAACGAGGGTTTTTGGGCGAATTTGGGGTCTAGTAAAAATAGGGCTTTTTCGGCTCCTAAAATGAGGAGAATTTTTTGCTTGTTTTGAGACCTCGTTTACGTGTTAAAGCTTTACGTTTCTAAAATTTTCGCGGATTATAGAATAGTTGAGTTAGAGGGGGCGAAGTTGAAGTTGTTATTTAGTCGAAGTCGAAGTGGAACAGTGGATGTTCTGACAAAGTGGCAGTGGATGGTCTGACAGGGAATTTCAGATTTTCTAGGTCTATGCAGCGTATTTTGTAAATGTTATAATATTCGGTTGTTTAAGTATGCAATTTTAACGTTGTTATGACATTTAAAATGAGAATATTAATTGTACTTTTTCTATTGATTTCTTGTCGTTTTTTGATGGCGTTGCCTCTTGAAAGACAGGAATTTTCGCTTGTTTACGGTTGGAATGCGATTTATATGCAAGTTCAGCCTCAAAAGCCAGTCGAAGAGGTTTTTGCCGATTGGCCGGTAAAGTCGGTTGGCTTTTATGATCCTTCGTCATTTCTCTCCACGCGTCAATTCTCAGCAGAGTGGGACAGTGGGAATCTTATGCTGCCGCCAATTATGATGTGGCATCGTGATTATCCTGAAGCTACAGAGATAAAATATATTCCTTCTGGCTCTGTATGTATTTTATTCAGTACAAATTCGATAAAAACGACTGTTTCGGTTACTGGTGTTCCGGCGGCTCCTCGCCAGACTTGGCATATTACAGATACGAACGAAGTGTATAATTTTGTAGGCTTTTCACTTCAAAAAGGACAGCGTGTTACACCTCAGGATTATTTGGAAGGATTTTTGGAGAATGTCCAACAAGGTGGATTTTTTAAGCTTTCTGGTCGAAACGAACAAAAGTCTCCGACTCTTATGTCTCTTTATCAATCCGATACATTTTCAGACGGCGATGTTCTTCTTGCCGCCTCTCGCATACAAAGCAATTGGTCGGGTGTTTTAAATGTCTCGCCTATGAATGGGCTTAATTTTGGAACTGATCTTGTGCAGCAGACACTTGCCATTCGTAATGACGGCACTGCTCCCAGAACGGTTGCTATTGATATTGTTGATGGGATTTTAGAGACAGGGCAAAAATTGCGTCCATCTTATCTTCATACTCGTGATGCCGATGTAGCCTTAACTAACGCTGTTTGGGCTTCTTGTGCTGCCGGGCAAACTCGCTTGGCTCAAAAGTTTCTTGCGAGCGGTGAGACGTGGAGATTTCAGATTGGCTTAGATAGAAAAGCGCTCGCAGGATATCAGCGCGGGATTTCGCTCGGGGCCATTCTGCGCATAACGGATGTCGACGGTAAATCTAAAATGCGGGTTGATGTTTCGATGATCGCAGAAACATCTGGTGATGTAGATGCTTCCCAATGGCCAGCTGGGTTATGGGTCGCCGATGTAGCTTTCAATCAGATTAAATCCCCCGGGGACACGCATGAGACTGAAACAGGCGGAGAGATGAAAGTTAGACTTCCGATTCATATTGATGCGAACGGAACGGCTCGTCTATTGCAGCGCGTTGTTGTTGCGGGCGAAACTAATGAAGATGGCGTATTTGATTATCGCCTTTATGCAGGGTCTGCCGCTATTCCGCAATCGGCTAAAACCGTTATGCGTATCAGCGCTGTTACACTTCCTACAGAAACGCCTGTAATCGTAGGTCAAGGTGGCTTTTCTGATAAAGCAGTATTCGAGTTTACTGTTTCATCTGGCGGGTCTACGAGTCTTTTGCGTCATCCGCTCCATCCGCGTCATGATGGCCTCGATTGGGATTTTAAGACGGCGGCACCATCAGGCAATAATATTAATAACTATAAATATGATAAAAAGCCCGAGACTTTCTCTGTTCAAAATAAGATTGAGCTGAATTTGGATATGAATGGCGGCGAAGCGTCATGGAATCCTGAGAAGACGAAAAACGGAACTGTTAAGTGGACGCTTAATGGTCTTCGTCATGAAGGGGCTATAACAATTTCAGGCAAAATGACTTTAAAGCATGTTTCACCTAAGGGGAATGTTGTTTTGGAGTGATTAGTCGTTAGTAAAAAATTTAGAAAGGAATAAAAGATGAAAAAGAGTGTTGTTATGATGATGGCGATGTTGGCTACAGCCTATGTGTGGGCGGCGGGAGGCGCGTTTACCTATCAGGGAGTTTTGCTTAACAGCGACGGAACTGCGATGACCGGTACAAAGACGGTTGAATTTAGGCTATATTCAACGCCAGAAGAAGGTGAAGCTATGTGGGCTCGCGCTTATAACGTTCTTTTAGATTCTACAGGGCTTTTCAGTACTGAATTATCAGATGCTCTCGGTTCTAAAATTTCCAATTCACCTGATAAAACGCTTAATCAGATTTTCGCTCAAAGCGCGACGAATAATCTTTATATCGGTATGACGGTTGTCGGTTCGAGCGGCGAAATTGTTCCGCGTCAAAAGTTGCTCGCCGTTCCATACGCGACATTCGCCTCAGATGTGTCATCGGCGAGCGGTGATTTTACGGTAAAGGGCAATTTGACGGCCAACGAGGCTAAAATCAATAAGGTGTATGCCGATAACATAGAAGTTAAAGGAGGTTTGCTCGTTAGCGGCAATCTTGAAGTTTCGGGTGCGATATCTGGCTTTGGAACAGTTCCTGTAGGCGGTATTATCATGTGGAGCGGCAGCGAAAACGATATTCCCGACGGTTGGGCGCTTTGCAACGGACAGACGGTTGAAGGGCAGAAGACGCCGGATTTGCGCGGTCGCTTCGTTGTCGGAGCAGGAGGAGCTTACGCGGTCGGTAATACAGGCGGCGTTGAAACCGTTAAATTGACTATCGATCAAATTCCTTCTCACTCTCATAATATTTCCGCAAAGACTGTCGGTTATGCCGGATCCTGGAACGCTAAGGCCGAAGCGGTAACATTCGATGATAGCTCAAGAGATAACGGCAGACGCTCGATTTTAGGCGGTGCAGTTGGAGGCTCTCAGGCGCACGAAAACCGTCCGCCTTATTATGCGCTCTCATTTATTATGCGTGTGAAGTAAAGGGGAGTAAAAGATGATGGGCGGTAAACTTACGTCTTTTATATGGTTCTTACTTTTGGCGTTCGCCACTTTAACGGCTGACGCCAAAATGAATGCATTTACCTATCAGGGGGTGTTGAGAGATTCGCACGGCGGTGTATTGGAGAATAAAAATCATACCGTTGAATTTCGTATTTATGATTGTGCGTCGGGTGGAGTCCCGATTTGGGGAACTTCTCTTGAAGTGTTGCTTGATGATGAAGGGCTTTTTTCAGTTTCGATCGAAGATAATAAAGGTGAAGCGTTGGAGGGAGTTGTAAATGTTGGGCTCTCTGACGTTATCGCTAAAAATGCCGGAAGAGCTCTTTATATTGGGCTTACGGTTGTCGGATCGAGAGGCGAAATCGCTCCGCGCCAAAAAATATTCGCATCTCCCTACGCGTCGTTCGCGGCGAATGCTTCTGCGGCGAGCGGCGATATGAATGTTGCTTCAAAAGCGACAATGACAACGGCAGACATAAAAGGTAGTCTCGTTGTCTTAAATAGTCTAACCGTAGCTAATCAAGGTAAAGTAAGTTCCGTTACTGCGGGTAATTCTCTTCTCTCATCACGAGGAGTTATCCCCTTAGGCGGCATTATTACCTGGAGCGGGTCTGTTAATCAGATTCCTCATGGTTGGGCTCTTTGTGACGGTAAAGTTTATAATGGGCGGCAGACTCCAGATCTGCGCGATCGTTTTATTGTAGGCGCGGGCCCAGGTTATTCCTCCGGGGATACAGGTGGTGAGGCTACGCATACGCTTACTGTAAGTGAAATGCCTTCACACTCTCACGATACGTCAGCAAAAACTGTCGGATATGCGCTTAGTTATAATAATACGGCAGAGACAGTTACTCATGACGGTAATGATAAGAATAACGGCAATAAAGCTATGACTCAAAGTATAGCTGGCGGTTCTCAGGCGCATGAAAACCGTCCGCCTTATTATGCGCTCTGTTATATAATGAGGGTGAGATAAATGAGAAATAATTTTATTTTATCGGCTCTTATTTCATTTTGCTGCATAGCGACTTATGCGGCAGGTGAAATTTATACTTTAGGAGTTCCAAGAGCTACTAAAATCCGCAATGTTACCAACGCTTCAGAAAACCAATG